>NZ_CAJGBM010000035.1:0-9922 GCF_904426495.1 Pseudomonas sp. OF001
TTCGGGGGAAACCAAATCAGCGATCAGCTCCCAAGCCGCATCCGGGAGTTCGTAACGCTTTGCCATGCGGGCCTCCAGCCTGTCATGGCGCCGATTCTACCCGTTCAGACTTTTCGTACAGAACCTAAGTTGACTTTAGAACTGTTCAGCCATGGGAAATGGCCGCCATTCCAGTAATTTTGGTTGTCGCGCGACGGAGTGCAGCCATTTCCAACCAAGCACTGCCATCCGATTCGAGTAACCTCCCAATGCGCCGGCACTTCACCCAGCCACTCCACCCCGGAGTCCTTCATCGGAACGCTCGGGTCGAGGCCCTTGGTCACCGCATGGGATATCACCGCCTGGCGTTTTTCCTTGAGCAGCTCGATCAGACGCTGCTGCTCTTCGATCAGCGCGTCAATACGGGCAGTTTCGTGGTCGAGGAAGCGGGCGATCTTGGTTTGTTCTGCACGCGGCGGAAAGCAGAAGCGCTCTTGCAGGTAGGCCTCAGAGTCAAGGTTCTGGATGCCAGTGGTTTGCTTGATCGCTGGGTAATTAACCTTCCCTTGATAAAGGCTGTCAAAGGCATAGCAGAGAAATCTGTTATCGAACTCCACCAGCGGGCGCATCCGCGCAACAAAATTCGAGGTTATGGCCTGGAAATCATGCTCAAAAAGCACGACACAGCCGACCAATGTCTTCTCGCCACCACCAGATTTTTCGATCAGAAGGTCACCAGGCTGGAGAAGGCGTGAGGCGCGCTCTTTCTGTGTAATGCTGCGATAGGTCAGCTTGTCGAGTCCGACTCGGGAGATGCCACGATCAAAATCTGCCACGCGAATGACCGCTATATCATTCTCTCCGTCAGGCTCTTCCCCCCAAAGACCGTTGGCACAGCCATCTACTGCGCGTTTGAGGGAAAAAATCGCCCAATGCTCTGGCACTTCCCCCAACCACTCCACCCCGGAATCTTTGTACGTCGGATACTTCGGAAAGCTCATGCCGACAGCTCCTCGATCATCCGTTTGATCCGGTCGGTGCAGGCCTTGAGGTCGCGGTCGATGTCCTCCAGCGGACGTGGCGGCTGAAACACGTAGAAGTGGCGGTTGAAGGGGATCTCGAAGCCGACGATGCCGACCTCTCCGTCCTGCGCATCCGTTTTGCTCTCGTCGATCCAGGCGTCAGGCACATGGGGCAGTACTTCGCGCTCGAAATAGGCGTACACCGACTCACCGAGCGGCACGTTCTCGAAGTCGCGCAGGCCGCTGTCCGCCTCGGGCTGGCCCTTGGACAGGCAGATATCGGCCTCGGGATCGCGCTCGCCGAGGGCGTTGAGCAGGGCCTTGAGCTCTGGCGTGCCGGGGGTGACGCCTTGCAGCATCAGGGTCTTCTTCAGCAGCTTGCTGAACTGCTCGCGGTTGCGGTGCAGGATGCTGGCATCCATGGACTGCAAGGCCTCGACCAGTTTCTGGCGGGCGGCGTCGTCGAGCTTCTGGATGGCCTTTTCTTCCAGCACCTTGCCGATGCGCTCGGCGTTGGTCTGGAAGTTGAGGCGCAGCGGGCGTTCGACGGTGATGCGCCGGTAGCCGAAGGCCTCGACGGGGAAGATCTTGCTCTGGGCGTTTTCCGCGAAGCTGCCGTACAGGCGCACCAGATCCTCGATCTGCGTGTCGTCGAGGAACTGGCGCTTGCTGCCCAGCGACTTGCGCATCTTGCTGGCGTGCTGGCTGCCGTCGATCAGCTGCACCTTGCCCTTGCGCTCGTCCGCCTTGCGATTGGAGAGCAGCCAGACATAGGTGGCGATGCCGGTGTTGTAGAACATGTCGGTGGGCAGGGCGATGATCGCCTCGACCAGATCGTTTTGCAGCAGGTAACGGCGGATCTCCGACTCGCCCGAACCGGCACCGCCAGTGAACAGCGGCGAGCCGTTGAGGATGATGCCGATGCGTGAGCCGCCGTCGCGCGGGTCGCGCATCTTGCTCACCAGGTGCAGCAGGAACAGCAGCGAGCCGTCCGATACACGCGGCAGGCCGGGGCCGAAACGGCCGCCGTAGCCCTTGACGGTGTGCTCGTCGGTGATCTGCTTCTGCACCTTCTTCCACTCCACGCCGAACGGCGGGTTGCTGAGCATGAAGTCGAAGGTGTTGCCGGCCAGTTGGTCGTCGGACAGGGTGTTGCCGAGCTTGATGTTGGCCACGTCCTGGCCCTTGATCAGCATGTCCGCCTTGCAGATGGCGTAGGACTCGGGGTTGAGCTCCTGGCCGTGCAGGGAGACGGTGACCTTGTCGCTGATCGACTGGATGTACTCGTCGCCCTCGGACAGAAAACCGCCCGTGCCAGCGGTCGGGTCATAGATGGTGACGATGCTGTTGGGCTTGAGCTTGTCGCCCTGATCGGTCACCACCAGCGAGGTGGTCAGGTGCACGATGTCGCGCGGGGTGAAGTGTTCCCCTGCGGTTTCGTTGGAGCTTTCCGCGAACCTGCGGATCAGCTCCTCGAACACCAGGCCCATGCCGAAGTTGGTGATCTGCTCGGGGCTCAGCGGGGCAGCGGCGAAGCGCTGTACCACCTGATACAGCAGGTTGGCTGTGGCGAGTTGCTGGACGAAGTTCTCGAACTCGAAGTGCTCGAAGATCTCGCGAGCATCCTTGCTGAAGGAGTGCACGTAGCTCATCAGGTCGGCGGCGGTCTGCTGCTCGGACAAGGTCGCCAGGACCAGCTTGGATGTGTTGAAGAACTGCTGGTCGGCAGCGCGCAGCAACAGCTTCTCGCGCACCAGGTCCGGCTTGTTCCAGTGCTCCTGGGCCTGCGCCAGAACCGCGTCCTTGGTCGGGGCCAACACGCACTCCATGCGCCGCAGCAGGGTGAACGGCAGGATGATGCGGCCGTACTGCGACTGCTTGAAATCGCCACGCAACAGGTCGGCGATAGACCAGAGGAAGGAGGCGGTCTGGGAGTGATTTTCCGTGTTCACGGGGGGCGTGTCCTTGGTGGGGCAAAAGGGGGAGTTTACCCCGCCAAGGCTTCTTGCAGAGCATCCGAGAGGTGTCTGGCCTAACCGCGACTTTGGGCCGTGATCATCGGCCGGGGAGGGGAATCCAGCCGCGACCGGGCTCAGGAACAGGGTCAGCCGCTGGACGACCGCGCGCAGCGGGCTGGGCAGTGTCAAACTCATGATGACTGCCTCAATAAGCACTGTATTTATGCCCAGCAAATCAGATGCGACACCTGAGAATGTGCAGTATGTGCAAAATCTGCACATTGTGATGAGCGAGGAGGAGGCCCCGTGGTGGCGGATCGCGAAACCGAGCCCCGGATTCGGGAGGTGCAGGCCCTGGCCGAGCGTGTCTTTGAGAGCCGTTCGATCGCGCTCGACTGGCTGGCCAGGCCCAACACGGCGCTGGGGGATGTCACCCCGCTGAGTTGCTGCGCGACGGAGGCGGGCGCACAGCTGGTCCGGAGGATTCTGCGGGCCATCGAGTCCGGCGGGGTGGTTTGATAACGGCTGGGGCGGCAGGTGCAGCATGTGCGGAGGTGTCGAGGTGGCGGGCCGCTACACGGAAAGCGGCAAGCTGGTGCGTGTTTACTTTCCAAAAAGCTCCGGGTGGGCATGGAGGCCATGCTGGACACGGCGCCCGCTAAGTAACGGAGCAGCTCCGCGACTGGACCGCTCGTCTGAGCATCAACGAAAACGGGTCCGCATGTCCTCGATGGATAGCAGCTTGGAAGGCTGGACGGTGGCTATACGATCACACGCAACACGCTCGATACGGAGATCCTCCAGCTCATCCAGGAGTGCCTGGTATGCCTCGGCGCTAAGGGTGACGGCTTCTTGCTTGGACTGGTCAGTCATGGCTGCACTCCCTGTTGGCCCCCGCAAGACGACCTGCAGGCTCCATCGTTTTGCCATGGGCAAGAGCTGCCTTTATGAAGTGGTGTTGGTTGTCTGAAACACCGCCGCCCAACCGTAGGGCCTCTTCCGTGAATTTCGCGATCATGGCGTGCTTGTCAGAGACTTTCTTGTGCTTCATGCCTACCTCATGCGGGGTTGTGTCCCGAGATGTTAGGTGTCACTGAGTGATTACACCCCCTTTGAGCAGAATGTAGCTGCGCTGCCCCAGCCCATTTCCTGAAGCCGGCGGCGGAGACTCGAAAGCCACGCCGTCCTTCGCGTCGGGCTGATGCCGGCTCAAGTGCACGCACGACCGCTTTCCCATTTTTTGGGAGCACGGGGGGCTCAGGACGGGATCGAAAGTCGCTGCCGCCAAGGGCGTGCGGCCAGGCTTTGACTAGCAGCCAGATTGCCACCGAAACAGCTGCGGCACAGAGGTTTGCTCAAGTCGTCGTAACGAATCGGGTGGCCGTCTTGGTCAAGCAAGTCGCCGCCGGCAGCCTTGAGGAGGGCATGGCCGGCGACCACGTCGTGCGGAGATACAGGGTAGAGCGAAACCCCCGCGATGCTGGGCATCTGGCTGAAGCGCGCCGGAGCACAGAGCACGGTGTTGAGCTCTGGTTGCTGGTCGGCGGCCGTGCTGACAAATACCACCGAGTTAGCGTCGAGCTGCCATGCGTCCAGGTTGGGGCAAATGTGTCGGCCATTGCGCAGCAGGCCAGTCATGCTGAGCTCCCAGGCAATGCAGTCAGGCCCGCGCGTGGTAACTGGCGCATAGACGACGCCCAGCACCGGTACGGCATCTTTCAGTAGGCCAACGGAAATGGCCGAGCCAGGCCTACCCGCCAGGAAATCCGTGGTGCCATCGTTTGGATCCACCACCCAGCAATGGCTCGCCCCAGTCAGCGCGCTTCCCGTTTCCTCTCCCCAGAAGTCTCCCAGCTGCAGTCGCAGCAGCCCCTCGCGCAGCAGGATCTCCACTTCGACGTCGATATCCGCCTTGTCTCCCGCCCCGCGAGGGCCACCTGGCCGTGCAGCTTCGGCGGCGATGAGTGCTCCGGCGCGCAGAACCAAAGAGATGACTTCATTCAGCATGAGCTTGTCTCGAGATTGATGTTCGGCGCTGGGACTGTACTGTCCGGCGTACTCGGCAGCGGGAACGGATGGCAGCGTCACTCCGGGGAACAGGTTGAAGGCCCTATTTCAATTGATCGTCAGGTCATTTTCAGTCGAAATCGAGGGGGAGCGTTTTGGGCCCTGCATTCGGCGGTGGCACGCATCGAGACGCCATACGATCGGTGGCACCCACTATCTCCCCAGCTCTTGGCAGGTGGCCATGTAGTCGTTCACCGCCTCGCGGAAGGCGGCCTGCAACTCGGCTATCGTCTCACCTTCGTAGTTGACCAGTGCGTGAATGAAGAGCAGCTTGCCGAACAGGCAGTTGTCCTCGGTGCTGGCTTCGATGGAGCCGTAATACCCCTGGTGCTGCAGCAGATTGCTCACGGAATCAGTCCTCCTGCCCTGAATCAGGATCGTCGCCAAACATATGGATAACCCAGTGCACGCGCTTGAGCTTGGCCATTGCATAACCGAAGCAGGACCTACACAGCTGCATACTTTCGCGCTCGCCATCGCGCCGCCGAAGCGGGACCGCTGCGTACTCGGCTTAACCATCGAACCACTGCGCCTGCAGTACGCCGTTGCCGGTCCATGCCTTACTGGCATTGTCCCTATTGCAGGGTAGTGTCTGTGTCAGCCAGATCGCCGTGCTGTTGTGTGAGTAGTACTCCCGCTTCAGCGGGTCGTCCACCGCCGGACCGACAGCGTATCCAGCTCACCGTCGACCTCCAGTCATGACCGATCCAAACGATGTTCATGCAATTGCTCATGCTCGAGTCGCCAGAGCCTCAGGAACGTCCGCCAATCATCGACGTAGTAGCCTGGGAAAGCACTGCACATCGTCGAGCCGATGCTCGCTGCAGCCATACGGCTGCGCCATGGCTCGGGTATGTCGGCCGGTCGCACAACCTCGAGCGGTGGATTGTCACGCCGGGAGACCGGTACGAGACGAGCCACATCCCCCAGCGTCCAGGTTGCCGCTTCGCCAATCGGCGCCTCATGGTCCAGTCGTTCGATGAGATCGAGGCAAGCCAGCGCATGGGCCCGCCGCTCTCGATGGGTCATCGCCCAAAGGGCTTGGCGGCGCAGTTTTTCGCGCGAGTAACTATCGGCTTTGATGGCTGTCAGCTCTGCCTTGGTGATCAGCTCTGTCACTTGAAACCCCGCTCTTCCTGTCTGGTCGCATTCGACTTCAGCTCACGCTACCGAGGATTCCTCGGTTGTTGGAATCAGCTCATTCATCTTTGGCGTCTGAATCGGCTGCCGCCTTTCCGAAGGATTCCCAGTGGTCAACCAGCTCATCGACGCGATCGGGAATGCGCGGGGTTTTGCTGAGCACAAGGCAGCGTGTCGTGCCCACGTACTCCTCGATCAGGTACAGCGAGTCCCCGACGTCGACCCCCATTTCCTGCAGGGCTTCATCGGGAATGCGAATACCGCCATCACCTTCCCAGTCTTCGATCACGACCTGCCGGGTTTCCATGGGGGGCTCCTGGGTGAGTTAGATCAGGCGTCCGCGGGGGGAGGCGACGGCGAGCCGACGCCAACAGGGCCCACGGCACAGGAACTCAGGGTAGCGAAACAGCCGCCTGCCAGAAAGTAACGATAACGGATTTTATCGTCATATTTTTCGGCCAGGTCTGTCCGAGATGTCGGCCTGAGGTTGCCCGGGGCTGGATCACTCTTCGCGAGTAAAGCGATAAAACAAGTTGGGCTCGCTGATCAGGTACAGATGCCCCTCGTCATCAATGGTCACGCCTTCAGCCTGTGGGATGCCTTTCTGTAGGCCAGCAAAGCCACCGCCAGGGAACGGAAGCTCACCACCTTGCCCTCGTCGGTCATCTCGATCAGCAGCTTCGATTCGTCGCTGAGCAGGATCAGGTGACCGCTCCGCTGGTCGAAGACGACCGAGGACAGGTCGGTGGCGAACACCTTGGCCTTAACCAACCCGGACAGGTCGCGCACATGCAGGGATAGGTCACCCTCCAGGCTTTTGCGCAGTCCGCTCACTTGCAGCAGTTGACGGGGATCGCGCTCCTTGGCCACGAACAGGCGGTCGCCCTTCAGGTCGTAGGCCAAGCCCTCGAAACCCTTGTTGTCACCGCTGCCCATTGCTAGGGTCAGGGCCGGATAGTCGTCGCGGCGCAGTACTCCTGCGTGGATGAGGCTGCCATCCGGGTTAAGCGGTACTGGGACGACGACCAGGCTCTGGCGGCGCTCTTCGGCGATCACCAGTCGGTCATTGCCGGCATAGGAGACGGCCTCCACATCGTGGAAGCCATCCAGCTCGAAGCGGGCTTGCACATCGCCCTCGCGGCTCAGTACGAACAGCTCGTTCGGTCCGTTGGTGACCGCCCAGAGGCGATCGCGGTCGGGGTCGTAGGTCAGGCCGGACAGGTTGTTGTCCACCCCCGGTATGGGCTTGGCGTCCAGTTCGACCCGGTAGTCTGGCAGCCAGACCGAGCGTTCCTGCCAGGCGTCGGTGTGCCAGTGGGTCATGATCCAGAAGTACAGGCGGTCATCGAGGTGATGGGCACGCAGCTGGTACACCGTGAGCAGCAGCAGGCACAGCAGCGCCCACAGCCAGGTGCGTTTGCTCGTCAGTCGTTCCGTCAGGGGCATGGGACTCTCTTGGGTGATGCGGCCGGTGTGCTCCATGCAGCGTAGGCCGCGAGTGTTTCATTCCGACTCGGCCTTGCTGGCACAGTCGATGCACAGCGGGGTGACCGGATCGAACTCCAGGCGCCCGGCGGCGATGGGCTCGCCGCACTGGGTACACCAGCCATACTCGCCTTCGTGCCAGCGCTTGAGGGCCAGCTGCAACCGGGTGCGCTCGCGCACGGCCCGGCTGCGGATGGCATCGGTCATCGCCTGCTGCTGGAGGGCGTCCATCCGCGACAGGCGCCCGACCTTGCTCTGATCCAGCTCGACCGACTGTGCACGGGCCTCGGGGTCTTCGAGGAGTCGATCCAGTTCGGCGGCCCGCTGCTCCAGCAGGGCCTTGAAGTGGGCAAGATCCAGGGCGTCGGCCATGGCGTCAGCGCAGCATCAGCAAGGGCGTGGCGGTGGTGCGCAGCATGCTGGTGGTGGTGCTGCCGACCAGGAACTCGCGGATGCGCGAGTGGCCGTAGGCGCCCATCGCCAGCAGGTCGATCTGATGCTGCGCCTGGTAGGCGTGCAGGGTCGGTTCGACCTCGCCGGCCAGCATGGCGGTATGCACCTCGAAGCCGGCCTCTTGCAGTCGGTGTGCGGCCTGCTCCAGCGGCTCCTTGTTGCTGTTGATGTCCGGGCCGACCATTACCAGGTGGATCGGCAGCCCCTGGAGCAGCGGGCTGGTCGCCAGCATCTCGACACCCTTGCGCGCGGTGGCGCTGCCGTCGAAGGCCAGCATCGCGCTCTGCGGTGCCTTGAACTCGGCCGGGGTGACCAGCACCGGACGGTGCATGCTGCGGATCGCGTTTTCCAGCTGGCTGCCGACCAATTGGCCGGGCTTGAGGCTGCCCTCGCCACGCTTGCCGATCACCAGCAGGCGAATGTCTGCCCCCAGCTCACCGAGAGTCTCGACCAAGCTGCCATGTTGCTGCCGCGCAGCGGGGTCGGCAACGCCGGCCGCGATGGCGCGCTCCCTGGCGGCGTCGAGCATCAGCTGGCCCTGCTCGCGGGCAAGATTGCCGCGCTTCTCGTCGAGGGCGGCCAGCTCCTCCAGCAGGTGCTCGCGGCTGCCCAAGCCGATGCTGCCTGGGGATACAGGTCGCGGTCGATGACGTGCAGGAAGGTCAGCGGCGCGGTCAGGCGCTGGCTGGCCCAGGCTGCGTAGTCGCATACCGCAGCGGCGGAGGGGGAACCGTCGATACAAGCCATTACATGGGTCATGTGTGCAGTCCTTCTCAGTGGCTCATGAGTTTGTCGATGGCGTCCGGTTTGCCGTGGACGCCAAAGCGGTCAACGATGGTGGCACTGGCCTCGTTGAGGCCCAGCACCTCCACCTCGGTGCCTTCGCGGCGGAACTTGATGACCACCTTGTCCAGCGCAGCCACGGCGGTGATGTCCCAGAAGTGCGCGCGGCTGAGATCGATGGTCACCTTCTCCAAGGCCTCCTTGAAGTCGAAGGCGGCGATGAACTTGTCGGAGGAGCTGAAGAACACCTGACCGGTCACGGTGTAGGTGCGGTGATCACCGCTGTCGTCGAGGGTCGAGCCGATGTGCATGTAGTGGCCGACCTTATTGGCGAAGAACATCGCCGCCAGAAGCACGCCTGCCAGTACGCCGTAGGCCAGGTTGTGAGTCGCGACCACCACCACCACGGTGACCACCATGACGATGTTGGTCGACAGCGGATGCTGCTTCAGATTGCGCAGCGAATCCCAGCTGAAGGTGCCGATCGACACCATGATCATCACCGCCACCAGTGCAGCCATGGGGATTTGCGATTTTGCGGATTGCTCCGTAATGGCCAAAATTTTGTCAAAATTGCAGGATCAGACTTCCTCAGGACACTCATGCTTTTCAAAATGTGCGAATTCACGAGTTGAGTGCAGCACGGTAGCTGAAGTGAGGCGGACGTCTCATGATGCTTGGCCATCAGATCGCTCATGACCTCAAGGGGGCTCTTGGGGCTGCATCGCGTGCGCCGGCGGATGTTCTGCTCGAATGCAATCGCATCCAGCTGCCCCTGGCTTGTAGGTCGACAGATCCGTGCCCTTGGGCTGGTACTGATGAATCAGTCCGTTGATGTTCTCGTTGCCCCGCACTGCCAAGGTTGTGTGGGGCACAGACGTAGATAGCCGCCGGTCATCTGAGTTATTTGGGTAAGCGGATTAAATGGTTGATCTTACCTTTGCATGAGAGTGAGACAGACCGGCATCTCATCGGATTATCTGGTTGATGCTTCACCTACTGCTGGTGCATGTTTCCTTCGCTAATTCCAGCAAG
>NZ_CAJGBM010000036.1:0-6560 GCF_904426495.1 Pseudomonas sp. OF001
GCCGGACTGAAGGTTGGAGATCGCGTGCGAATTGGCGCCCAACTGACCGATTCGGGGCTGATCATCGAACGACTCAGCAAGCAAGGGGATAGCCAATGATCGCGCGACTGATCCACTGGTCGATCGGCAACCGCTTTCTAGTTCTGCTGGCGACCTTGTTCATTACCGCGTGGGGCATCTGGTCCCTGCGCAGCACACCGCTGGATGCGCTGCCGGATCTGTCTGACACCCAGGTGATCATCCGCACCAGCTTCCCTGGCCAGGCACCACAGATCGTCGAGAATCAGGTGACCTACCCACTAGCCACCACCATGCTCTCGGTGCCCGGGGCCAAGACAGTGCGCGGCTATTCGTTCTTTGGCGACTCGTTCGTCTACGTGCTGTTCGAAGACGGCACTGATCTCTACTGGGCACGCTCGCGTGTGCTGGAGTACCTCAACCAGGCCCAGGAGCGGTTACCGGAAGGTGTCACGACGACCCTGGGGCCCGATGCCACCGGGGTGGGCTGGATCTATCAATATGCTCTGATCGACCGCAGTGGGCAGCATGATCTCTCACAGCTCCGTGCGTTACAGGACTGGTTCCTGAAGTACGAGCTCAAGAGTTTGCCCAATGTGGCGGAAGTCGCCACGCTTGGCGGAATGGTCAAGCAATACCAGGTTGTACTCGACCCGCAGAAGCTCGTCGCCTACGGCATTACGCAGCAAGCAGTTGAGGAAGCCCTGAAGAGCGCCAACCAGGAAACCGGCGGTGCCGTTCTCGAACTGGCCGAGCGCGAATACATGGTGCGGTCCTCGGGCTATCTGCAGAGCCTGGAGGACTTCCGTAATGTGCCGCTGCGAGCCACCCCCGCTGGGGTGCCCGTTCTGCTCGGTCAGGTTGCCACCATCCAGCTGGGGCCGGAAATGCGCCGCGGTATCGCCGAACTGGATGGCGAAGGCGAAGTGGTCGGCGGCGTGGTCATTCTGCGCTCGGGCAAAAACGCCCGCGACACCATCCGGGCAGTGCGAGAGAAACTTGAGGCGCTTAAAGAGAGCTTGCCAGCCGATGTCGAAGTGGTGACGACCTATGACCGCTCACAGTTGATCGATCGCGCCATCGACAACCTCAGCTTCAAGCTGCTGGAGGAGTTCGCGGTGGTCGCGCTGGTGTGCCTGATCTTCCTCTGGCACCTGCGCTCGTCCTTGGTGGCGATCATCACTTTACCGCTAGGCATCCTCGTGGCGTTCATCATCATGCGCCACCAAGGTGTCAACGCCAACATCATGTCCTTGGGCGGAATCGCTATCGCGATTGGCGCCATGGTCGATGCGGCCGTGGTGATGATCGAAAACGCGCACAAGCACATCGAGGCCTGGAAGGAGCGGTACCCAACCGAGCCCCTGCAGGGCGACCAGCACTGGCGGGTGATCGGTGAAGCCGCCGCCGAAGTCGGCCCAGCGCTGTTCTTCAGCCTGCTGATCATCACCTTGTCTTTCCTCCCCGTATTCACCCTGGAAGCCCAGGAAGGCCGCTTGTTTGGCCCCCTGGCCTTTACCAAGACCTATGCCATGGCGGCTGCCGCCGGCTTATCAGTCACTCTGGTTCCGGTACTGATGGGCTACTGGATTCGCGGGCGGATTCCCAGCGAGCAGCAGAACCCGTTGAACCGCTGGCTGATCGCGGCTTATCGACCCGTACTGGAGGCGGTACTGGCCTGGCCGAAAGCCACCCTGGCTTTGGCTTTGTTGGTCTTCCTGTCCAGCCTCTGGCCGTTGAGCCGCTTGGGAGGGGAGTTCTTGCCACAAATGGATGAAGGCGACCTGTTGTATATGCCATCGGCGCTTCCCGGTTTGCCGGCGAGCAAAGCGACGCAGCTCCTGCAGCAAACCAACCGCATGATTCACAAGGTGCCCGAGGTCAAACGGGTCTTCGGTAAAGCTGGACGCGCGGAAAGCGCCACCGACCCAGCCCCCTTGGAGATGTTCGAAACCACGATCCAGTTCAAGCCTCGCGACCAATGGCGTCCAGGCATGACTCCGGAGAAACTGGTGGAGGAGCTGGATCGTGCAGTGAAAGTCCCTGGCCTCTCGAACATCTGGGTGCCGCCGATCCGCAACCGTATCGACATGCTCGCCACCGGGATCAAGAGCCCGATTGGCGTGAAAGTTTCAGGGACTTCCCTGGACGAAATCGAGCGGGTCGCTCAGGAGGTAGAAGCCGTAGCCAAGCAGATACCGGGCGTCAGCTCTGCCCTAGCGGAAAGGCTGACCGGCGGGCGCTACATCGACATCCAGATTGATCGCCTCGCTGCGGCGCGCTACGGAATGAGCATCGCCGAGGTACAGGCCGTGGTGTCAGGGGCCATCGGCGGCAGCAATATCGGCGAAACCGTCGAGGGCTTGGCGCGTTTTCCGATCAACCTGCGCTACCCACGCGAATGGCGAGACAGTCCCGAAGCGCTTCGGCTATTACCGATTCTCACCGCCGCAGGACAGCAGATCACACTGGGAATGGTGGCCAGCATCCGCCTGAGCGAGGGGCCACCGATGCTGCGTAGCGAGAACGGTCGCCTCTCTGGATGGGTATACGTCGATGTCCGTGGGCGAGACCTGGCGTCGACGGTACGAGAGTTGCAGCAGCGGGTTGCCGAAAAAGTGAAGCCGGGGGCAGGCATGACGGTGTCCTACTCCGGGCAGTTCGAATACCTGGAGCGCGCCAATGCTCGGCTGGCATGGGTGGTCCCGGCCACATTACTGATCATCTTCGTGTTGCTTTACCTCACCTTCAACCGCCTCAGCGAAGCCTTGCTGATCATGGTCACATTGCCCTTTGCGCTGTCCGGGGGCATCTGGCTGCTCTATTGGTTTGGCTTCAACCTATCGATCGCCACAGGGGTCGGCTTCATTGCTCTGGCAGGGGTATCCGCGGAGTTCGGGGTGATCATGTTGATCTACCTCAGAAACGCTTGGCACGCTCGGATCACTACCGGCCGCGACGACAACCCCGACTTGCTTGAGGCGATCCGTGAAGGCGCGGTGTTGCGTGTCAGACCGAAGGTCATGACGGTCGCAGTGATCATTGCCGGCCTCGTGCCTATCCTGTGGGGTAGTGGCGCTGGCTCCGAAGTGATGAAACGGATCGCCGCGCCTATGGTCGGAGGAATGATTACCGCCCCCTTGCTCTCCATGCTGGTCTTGCCGGCGGCGTATTGGCTGATGCGGCGCAAAGCGCAGTGATCGATGGCGAGCGCTGAGGCAAGACAGAACCAAGGATCGGCTCAAGGCGGCCTGGAGAGCGGTCGCCTTGAGCAACACCGATTGCAGACAACACGGTCTTATCCAGTCAACCATCGAGCCAAGAAGGAAACTTGCAATGAAGTACGCACTCACTACCACCCTGGCCCTTGCCTTCAGTCAGATCACTCTGGCGGCAGGCAGCCAGGAGATGCCCATGGGTCAGATGCCGATGGAGCACCCCATGAAAATGGAGCAAAAAGACGGCTCTGCCCCGATAGCCAAGGCCAGCGGGACGATCAAGGCCATCGACACAGCCAAAGGGATCGTCACCCTAGCCCACGGTCCGGTCCCCAGCCTGCAATGGCCCCCTATGACTATGGGCTTTCAGGCTAAACCCGAGCAGCTCAAAGGGTTGAAAGTCGGCGACAAGGTAGACTTTGAATTCCGTAGTCAGAATATGGCGGCCATTATCGTTTCAATCCAGAAATCAAAGTAAGCCTGACATTTCAGTGCCACTCAGCTCCTTGGTCAGGCCGCCATCTCAAGTCAGTTGCCGGGCGATTTACTCTATTGGGCGTAAAACCTGACCAAACCGAGCGATGGCCTCACGATGCGTACGTAGCTCGCTGTAGGGCAGATAGCGTGGGGCAAGCCGGCCAATACGACGGAACGCAGGCCGGCGTAACTGATCTCTGACCTCACCTTCGCGCTCATTTGGGGCGACCAGCATTATTTTAGCAAAATTGGTGGCTAGACTCACCGCATGGGGAATCAGGATCACCCAATAGCCGCCTCGGAGGCCATGCACTTAATGGAGGTTTCCGTTGATCAGATCCACAAAGGAGGTCAGCTCGGCTCGAGAAGGAGTAGCTTGTGCACGCTCATGCTGCTCTCTGAGCGCGAGAGGTTTTTGCATCCACAGACACGAGGACCATATCGCTATGGCGAAACCATTAAAGCTGCTCTGTGGTTCCATTCTCACGACCTTACTCTCGCTCGACGCGGCTGCCACTGAGCCGCGCGGAGTCCTTCTCCCAACTAGTGAAGTTGCTGATGGCATGCAACGGGTCGCCATCGTGGGTGGCAGCTATTTCTTCCGGCCCGAACATATCGTCGTGAAAGCGGGGCAAGGGTTGGAGCTCGCAGTGCGGATGGAGCCCGGCATCATCCCACACCGGTTCGTCCTGGAGACGGCCAGCGGCAAATCCCTGGCTGACGTTTCGATTGGTGAGACGGCGAAGGTGCTGCGCTTGGATTTGCCGGCAGGTAAATACCTGTTCCATTGCCCAAACCGGCTGTTGTTTTTCAAGAGTCATCGCGAGCGCGGCATGGCAGGAGTGCTCGAGGTCAGGGAGTAGCAGGTGTTATGGGGCGCTCTGATCTTCACGCTACTTATGAGTGGCGTCATGGCCGATCCGCTTTCCGACGCTGTAGACCGTTTCCGTGAAGTGAGCACTTATCAGGTCACCGTGCGCTCGGTGGCTGCTGACGGCGAACGACAGGTCATCCGTTATTTCTACCGTAAACCTGGCTGGGTGAGGATGGAGTTCGTCCAGCCCCATAGTGGCGCGGTACTGATCTACGACCCCGACGCGCGCAAGGTTCGCCTCTGGCCGTTTGGTCTGAAACACACCTTGGTGCTCACCCTGGACTCGGACAATCCGCTGGTCCGCAGCGCTCGCGGCCACCGGGTCGATCGCTCCGACGTGGGGGCTTTGCTGGAAAACCTTCTGACGCTGCGTGCTCGTGGCCAGGCGGTAGCACTGGGTGAGGCAGTTGTGGCTGGGCGGCCTACTGTCGGTGTCGACATCATCGGCGCCGCGGGAGTTACCGTAGCTGGTGTCCATCGCTATCAAGTTTGGCTGGCGCAAGACACTTTGTTTCCGCTCCGGGTCAAAAGCTTTGAGGTTGGCGGAATCTTGATAGAGACCGTCGACATGACCGACGTTGCGACCGGAATGCGATTCGACGAACGCTTCTTTACCCCTTGACCGGAAGGGCTTCGAATGCGCGGGCACGACAGCACTCATTCCCTGGCTTTCGGTATCACTAGGCTGGGACACGTTGCTCACTCATATCATTTTCGGGGTCACCCTGGTCGGGGCATGCAGGCTCTTCGGCTCCATTGGCAAAGCGGCCGGGCGGCCAACCAAGCCCCCAAACATTACCGTTAATTAATTTTCCGGTCATGCTTGCGACAGCGTCCATGCGGCACAATCAACTCCGTGCTCACCATGAGGAAAAATCAAATGAAATATATAAGATTGGCCATGATTATAGCCACAACGATGTCAATGCCATTCGCCATGGCGAACGATATTTCCGACAAGGAGTCGGACCGAATCCTGCATAAAAATCAGGCACTGGTTCAGAAGTATGCTGAGGATCAAGGAAAGCCTGCCCCGCAAGTAATAAAATACAAATACGGAATGGAAATGGATATCACCAAGGTTGTCAGCGTAAGCCGTCCAGCCGAGGTCTGTCGTGTCGTTCCGGCAAGAATCACCTACGAAGACTCACAGGGCTCCTTGAACACGATTGAGTATCTAGTCATGGGCACGGGCTGCCGGAGCGACGGCTGAGTTTTGTCTACCGAATCCTTTTGGTAATTAGCAAAAAAGAGCGGGGCAAATAGCTGCCCCGCTCTCAAGTTAAAACCTCTAGCCTTTTTTGACATCCAGGAACTTCTGGCCATCTGCCTCTGTTGAGGTGCATGTGCCACTGGGATGGTCTTTCCCCTCCTCAAGCGAGCTCCGAAAAGATCGGATGGCTCCGCCAAGATCCCCTCCCAAGGTTCTTAGGCGCTTCGTCCCAAAAAGCATTACCACAATCACCAGAATAATCAGCAACTGCCAAATACTAATTCCCCCAAAACCCATCGCCGAACCCTCACTATTACGGACTCTCACATACCTCGTAGGAACGCCAGGACAGATCCAGCGGTTACTGGATCTGGCGACTAGTGTCCATGGACGTGCTCTTTCCCATCGGCGTGGGTATGGACCATTGGCGGAGGCATGGCGGCGGAAGAGCTGCTTGCATCCTCTGATCCATGATGAGGAGCAGTCATTTCTCCAGCATGATGCCCCTCCTGGCTTACCTCATGATGCCCTTGGGCGCCTGTATCCTGAGCGTTATGCTGCCCTTCATGATCGTGCATTATGGTTTCGCCACCGCCATGCTGGTGACCGGCGCTGCTCGCCACCAATGCTTGATATTCCTGCGCATCAAGCTTCGGCAACTGCTCCAGGAAGGCCACCATTCCCCATATATACTCATCGCCCATGCTCTTGCCCCAGGCAGGCATGCCCGAAGCCTTGATCCCATGCTTGATGATCCAGA
>NZ_CAJGBM010000037.1:0-5630 GCF_904426495.1 Pseudomonas sp. OF001
GTCAGGTTGCCACCATCCAGCTGGGGCCGGAAATGCGCCGCGGTATCGCCGAACTGGATGGCGAAGGCGAAGTGGTCGGCGGCGTGGTCATTCTGCGCTCGGGCAAAAACGCCCGCGACACCATCCGTGCAGTGCGAGAGAAACTTGAAGCGCTTAAAGAGAGCTTGCCAGCCGATGTCGAAGTGGTGACGACCTATGACCGCTCCCAGTTGATCGATCGCGCCATCGACAACCTCAGCTTCAAGCTGCTGGAGGAGTTCGCGGTGGTCGCGCTGGTGTGCCTGATCTTCCTCTGGCACCTGCGCTCGTCCTTGGTGGCGATCATCACTTTGCCGCTAGGCATCCTCGTGGCGTTCATCATCATGCGCCACCAAGGTGTCAACGCAAACATCATGTCCTTGGGCGGAATCGCCATCGCGATTGGCGCCATGGTCGATGCGGCCGTGGTGATGATCGAAAACGCGCACAAGCACATCGAGGCCTGGAAGGAGCGGTACCCAAATGAGCCCCTGCAGGGCGACCAGCACTGGAGGGTAATCGGTGAAGCCGCCGCCGAAGTCGGCCCGGCACTGTTCTTCAGCCTGCTGATCATCACCCTGTCTTTTCTCCCCGTATTCACCCTGGAAGCCCAGGAAGGTCGCTTGTTTGGCCCCCTGGCCTTTACCAAGACTTATGCCATGGCGGCCGCCGCCGGCTTGTCGGTCACCCTGGTTCCGGTACTGATGGGTTACTGGATTCGCGGGCGGATTCCCAGCGAGCAGCAGAACCCGTTGAACCGCTGGCTGATCGCGGCATATCGCCCCGTACTGGAGGTGGTACTGGCCTGGCCGAAAGCCACCCTGGTTTTGGCTTTGTTGGTCTTCCTGTCCAGCCTCTGGCCGTTGAACCAGTTGGGAGGGGAGTTCTTGCCGCAAATGGATGAAGGCGACCTGTTGTATATGCCATCGGCGCTTCCCGGTTTGCCGGCGAGCAAGGCGACGCAGCTCCTGCAGCAAACCAACCGCATGATTCACAAGGTACCCGAGGTCCAGCGGGTCTTCGGTAAAGCTGGACGCGCAGAAAGCGCTACCGACCCCGCGCCCCTGGAGATGTTCGAAACCACGATCCAGTTCAAGCCTCGTGACCAATGGCGTCCAGGCATGACTGCGGAGAAACTTGTGGAGGAACTGGATCGTGCAGTGAAAGTCCCCGGCCTCTCGAACATCTGGGTGCCGCCGATCCGCAACCGTATCGACATGCTCGCCACCGGGATCAAGAGTCCGATCGGCGTGAAGGTTTCAGGAACCTCCCTGGATGAAATCGAGCGGATCAGCCAGGAAATCGAAGCCGTGGCCAAGCAGGTACCCGGCGTCAGCTCGGCCCTGGCGGAACGGCTCACCGGCGGTCGCTACGTCGACATCCAGATCGATCGCCTCGCCGCGGCGCGCTACGGAATGAGCATCGCCGAAGTCCAGGCCGTGGTGTCAGGGGCCATCGGCGGCAGCAATATTGGCGAAACCGTCGAGGGCTTGGCGCGTTTTCCGATCAACCTGCGCTACCCGCGCGAATGGCGAGACAGTCCCGAAGCGCTGCGGCTATTACCGATTCTCACCGCCGCCGGACAGCAGATCACCCTGGGAATGGTGGCCAGCGTCCGCCTGAACGAGGGACCACCGATGCTGCGTAGCGAGAACGGTCGCCTTTCTGGATGGGTGTACGTCGATGTCCGTGGGCGAGACCTGGCGTCGACGGTACGCGAGCTGCAGCAGCGGGTTGCCGAAAACGTGAAGCCGGGGGCAGGCATGACGGTGTCCTACTCCGGGCAGTTCGAATACCTGGAGCGCGCCAATGCTCGGCTGGCATGGGTGGTCCCGGCCACACTGCTGATCATCTTCGTGTTGCTTTACCTCACCTTCAACCGCCTCAGCGAAGCCTTGCTGATCATGGTCACCTTGCCCTTTGCGCTGTCCGGGGGCATCTGGCTGCTCTATTGGTTTGGCTTCAACCTGTCGATCGCCACAGGGGTCGGCTTCATTGCTCTGGCAGGGGTATCCGCGGAGTTCGGGGTGATCATGTTGATCTACCTCAGAAACGCTTGGCACGCTCGGATCACTACCGGCCGCGACGACAACCCCGACTTGCTTGAGGCGATCCGTGAAGGCGCGGTGTTGCGTGTCAGACCGAAGGTCATGACGGTCGCAGTGATCATTGCCGGCCTCGTGCCTATCCTGTGGGGTAGTGGCGCTGGCTCCGAAGTGATGAAACGGATCGCCGCGCCTATGGTCGGAGGAATGATTACCGCCCCCTTGCTCTCCATGCTGGTCTTGCCGGCGGCGTATTGGCTGATGCGGCGCAAAGCGCAGTGATCGATGGCGAGCGCTGAGGCAAGACAGAACCAAGGATCGGCTCAAGGCGGCCTGGAGAGCGGTCGCCTTGAGCAACACCGATTGCAGACAACACGGTCTTATCCAGTCAACCATCGAGCCAAGAAGGAAACTTGCAATGAAGTACGCACTCACTACCACCCTGGCCCTTGCCTTCAGTCAGATCACTCTGGCGGCAGGCAGCCAAGAGATGCCCATGGGCCAGATGCCGATGGAGCAACCCATGAAAATGGAGCAAAAAAACGTCTCTGCCCCGACTGCCAAGGCCAGCGGGACGATCAAGGCCATCGATACAGCCAAAGGGATCGTCACCCTAGCCCACGGTCCGGTCCCCAGCCTGCAATGGCCCCCTATGACTATGGGCTTCCAGGCTAAACCCGAGCAGCTGAAAGGGTTGAAAGTCGGCGACAAGGTGGACTTTGAATTCCGTAGTCAGAATATGGCGGCTATCATCGTTTCAATCCAGAAATCAAAGTAAACCTGCCATTTCGGTACCACTCAGCTCCTTGGCTAGACCGCTATCTCAAGTCAGTTGCCGGGCGATTGACTCTATTGGGCGTATACCCTGACCAAACCGAGCGATGGCCTCACGATGCGTACGTAGCTCGCTGTAGGGCAGATAGCGTGGGGCAAGCCGGCCAATGCGACGGAACGCAGGCCGGCGTAACTGATCTCTGACTTCACCTTCGCGCTCGTCTGGGGCGACCAGGAAATAACTAGCCTCTTCATGTTCAGGTGCTGCAAGTGCAAGATCCAGCATCCGGACAATCCCTGAATAAATGCTGGTGCTGTGCTCAACCTCGAATGCAGCCGAAACGCGGCCAGAATCGGCATGAAGCCATAGGACATCGATCAACCGCACCGTATCCGCCGCACCCACTGCGCTTGGCAGGTTATCCAGACAACCATCCGAAAGCCTCCCGTTGGCGTAGGGACGGGAACGGTCATTGGAAGCAATCCATACGTTGAAGCCGAGAGCTTTGCCTAGATCGCGCAGCCACCCCTGAATCTGGGTATGGGTCTCATCACTCTCCTGAGCTCGGGCCAGAGCCTTGAGAGCCTTGGCTGACTCCTCACGGATACGATCAAGCTCCGCCCGCCACAGCGCAAGTGACTCAGCAGAGCTTTCTGCTGGCGGCAGGGAGTAGCGCTCGCTTCCTATATCGAACAGCAACCCCCCAATAGCACCCAAGTCATTAGAGAGCAGGTCTCGACTCTCGCGATTAAGTGCAATGATGCCTTGACGCATAGCTAGATATTGTTGCCAGCTGCCAAGCTTGACAGCAGCACCTGTCAAACGGTTGTAACCCTTGACTATCGCGGTATTGAATGGCGGGATCAGTGTTGGGTGAAGGAAGTACAAGAGGTTTGCAGCAGCAGGGCCGAGCCCTTTAATTGCCAGCGAGTCCAACGTCCGGATTGCCTGAACTAATGTTTCCTCATTAATGCAGCAGGCACAATGATCAAGGAACCGCCCGAAGGCAAGCTGGTTCTCCCGATTCTCATAGATATCTGGGATGCGAAGCTTCGGCTTCCACAAAAAGGCATGATCGGCCCCTTTGAAAATCTGACGTTGCTCAGCAATGGAACCCACCACGGTTTCCAAAGACGACTGCTTGTATTGATTGCCAAAGGTGCCAGCCTCAATCTCAGCGACCACAGCCTCCAGACCCCGCCTGATGGAGCGGAAGTTCTTGATCCGCTCTGGCCATAGAAACCAGCTCTGATAGGTGCCTCCCGCATCGGCACGCCACTGCTCAATCAAAGTCCGCACCTTTGCGGAGGACACGCTGTGCTCTGTCATGAGAAGCCTTGGAAGTCTGCAAGCCGAGCCTGGCCAGCCCCTTGCTGGCCATTCAGCACATGATACACGTAGAAACACTCAATCTCGTAGAGTCAGCCACACCTCATGGGATTATGATGAACATGCTCAGCCTGCTTCGCTGGCAGTGATGCGGAGCACGCCTGTGATTCAACAGTTGATCCGAGAAAATTATCCGCCGCCGCTGTATGCCGCCCAGAATCACACCTCTCTTTATGATCGACCATCCAGACAACAGCCATGTCAACCAAGCCCCCAACGAACATTACCGTTAATTAATTTCCCGGTCATGCTTGTGACAGCATCGATGAGACACAATCAACCTCGTGCTCACCACGAGGAAAAAATCAAATGAAACATATGAAACTGGCCATGATTATAGCCGCAACGATGACAATGCCGTTCGCCATGGCGAGCGACCTTGCCGACAAGGAGTCGGACCGGATCCTGCATAAAAATCAGGCCCAGGTTCAGAAATATGCTGAGGATCAGGGCAAGCCAGCCCCACAAGTAATCAAGTACAAATACGGAATGGAAATGGACATTATCAAGGTTGTCAGCGTAAGCCGTCCAGCTGAGGTCTGTCGTGTCGTTCCGGCAAGAATCACCTACGAAGACTCACAGGGCTCCTTGAACACGATTGAGTATCTAGTCATGGGCACGGGCTGCAGGAACGACGGCTGAGCCTTATCGACCGAAACCATTTTATAATTAGCAAAAAAATAGCGGGGCAAATAGCTGCCCCGCCCTCACGTTAAAATATCTAATCTTTTTTGACATCCAGGAACTTCTGGCCATCTGCGTCTGTTGAGGTGCATGTGCCGCCTGGATTGTCTTTTCCCTCCTCAAGCGAGCTCCGAAAAGATCGGATGGCTCCTCCAAGATCCCCTCCCAAGGTTCTTAGGCGCTTCGTCCCAAAAAGCACTACCACAATCACTAGAATAATCAGCAACTGCCAAATACTAATTCCCCCAAAACCCATCGCCGAACCCTCACTATTACGGACTCTCACATACCTCGTAGGAACGCCAAGGCAGATCCAGCGGTTACTGGATCTGGCAGCTAGTGTCCATGGACGTGCTCTTTCCCATCGGCGTGGGTATGGACCATTGGCGGAGGCATGGCGGCGGAAGAGCTGCTTGCATCCCCTGAGCCATGATGAGGAGCAGTCATTTCTCCAGCATGATGCCCCTCCTGGCTTACCTCATGATGCCCTTGGGCGCCTGTATCCTGAGCGTTATGCTGCCCTTCATGATCGTGCATTATGGTTTCACCACCACCATGCTGATGACCGGCGCTGCTCGCCACCAATGCCTGGTATTCCTGCGCATCAAGCTTCGGCAACTGCTCCAGGAAGGCCACCATTCCCCATATATACTCATCGCCCATGCTCTTGCCCCAGGCAGGCATGCCCGAAGCCTTGATCCCATGCTTGATGATCCAGA
>NZ_CAJGBM010000038.1:0-5076 GCF_904426495.1 Pseudomonas sp. OF001
AACACTCGTGAATTCGAGAGTTTTTTGCGATTGCTGAGCCAAGTTTAGGGTTTTCTCAAAACCCGAATTGATTTGAACTGAAGAGTTTGATCATGGCTCAGATTGAACGCTGGCGGCAGGCCTAACACATGCAAGTCGAGCGGATGAGGGGTGCTTGCACTCTGATTCAGCGGCGGACGGGTGAGTAATGCCTAGGAATCTGCCCGATAGTGGGGGACAACGTTTCGAAAGGAACGCTAATACCGCATACGTCCTACGGGAGAAAGTGGGGGATCTTCGGACCTCACGCTATCGGATGAGCCTAGGTCGGATTAGCTAGTTGGTGAGGTAATGGCTCACCAAGGCGACGATCCGTAACTGGTCTGAGAGGATGATCAGTCACACTGGAACTGAGACACGGTCCAGACTCCTACGGGAGGCAGCAGTGGGGAATATTGGACAATGGGCGAAAGCCTGATCCAGCCATGCCGCGTGTGTGAAGAAGGTCTTCGGATTGTAAAGCACTTTAAGTTGGGAGGAAGGGCTGTCGGCTAATACCCTGCAGTTTTGACGTTACCAACAGAATAAGCACCGGCTAACTTCGTGCCAGCAGCCGCGGTAATACGAAGGGTGCAAGCGTTAATCGGAATTACTGGGCGTAAAGCGCGCGTAGGTGGTTCAGCAAGTTGGATGTGAAAGCCCCGGGCTCAACCTGGGAACTGCATCCAAAACTACTGAGCTAGAGTACGGTAGAGGGTGGTGGAATTTCCTGTGTAGCGGTGAAATGCGTAGATATAGGAAGGAACACCAGTGGCGAAGGCGACCACCTGGACTGATACTGACACTGAGGTGCGAAAGCGTGGGGAGCAAACAGGATTAGATACCCTGGTAGTCCACGCCGTAAACGATGTCAACTAGCTGTTGGGTTCCTTGAGAACTTAGTAGCGAAGCTAACGCGATAAGTTGACCGCCTGGGGAGTACGGCCGCAAGGTTAAAACTCAAATGAATTGACGGGGGCCCGCACAAGCGGTGGAGCATGTGGTTTAATTCGAAGCAACGCGAAGAACCTTACCTGGCCTTGACATGCTGAGAACTTTCCAGAGATGGATTGGTGCCTTCGGGAGCTCAGACACAGGTGCTGCATGGCTGTCGTCAGCTCGTGTCGTGAGATGTTGGGTTAAGTCCCGTAACGAGCGCAACCCTTGTCCTTAGTTACCAGCACGTTATGGTGGGCACTCTAAGGAGACTGCCGGTGACAAACCGGAGGAAGGTGGGGATGACGTCAAGTCATCATGGCCCTTACGGCCAGGGCTACACACGTGCTACAATGGTCGGTACAGAGGGTTGCCAAGCCGCGAGGTGGAGCTAATCTCACAAAACCGATCGTAGTCCGGATCGCAGTCTGCAACTCGACTGCGTGAAGTCGGAATCGCTAGTAATCGTGAATCAGAATGTCACGGTGAATACGTTCCCGGGCCTTGTACACACCGCCCGTCACACCATGGGAGTGGGTTGCTCCAGAAGTAGCTAGTCTAACCTTCGGGGGGACGGTTACCACGGAGTGATTCATGACTGGGGTGAAGTCGTAACAAGGTAGCCGTAGGGGAACCTGCGGCTGGATCACCTCCTTAATCGAAGACTTCAGCTTCTTCATAAGCTCCCACACGAATTGCTTGATTCACTCGCGAAAGGCGATTGGGTCTGTAGCTCAGTTGGTTAGAGCGCACCCCTGATAAGGGTGAGGTCGGCAGTTCGAATCTGCCCAGACCCACCAATTGTCGTGGTGCGCAGGCCGATCGAAAGATGGGGCCATAGCTCAGCTGGGAGAGCGCCTGCTTTGCACGCAGGAGGTCAGGAGTTCGATCCTCCTTGGCTCCACCATTATCGCCGAAAGCTCAGAAATGAGTGTTTACCCCTGTCGTCCGGTGGACGATTTCGAGGATGAAACATTGATTTCTGGTCTTTGCGCCAGAACCGTTCTTTAAAAATTTGGGTAAGTGATAGAAGTATTGAACTGGAGAGTGTTTTCACTGCACTTTTCAGGTCAAGGTAAAATTTGCGAGTTCAAGCGCAAGTTTTCGGCGAATGTCGTAATTCACGATTATAACCAGATTGCTTGGGGTTATATGGTCAAGTGAATAAGCGCATACGGTGGATGCCTTGGCAGTCAGAGGCGATGAAAGACGTGGTAGCCTGCGATAAGCTTCGGGGAGTCGGCAAACAGACTTTGATCCGGAGATCTCTGAATGGGGAAACCCACCCGGGATAACCCGGGTATCTTGTACTGAATACATAGGTGCAAGAGGCGAACCAGGGGAACTGAAACATCTAAGTACCCTGAGGAACAGAAATCAACCGAGATTCCCTTAGTAGTGGCGAGCGAACGGGGATTAGCCCTTAAGCTTCTTGGATTTTAGCGGAACGCTCTGGAAAGTGCGGCCATAGTGGGTGATAGCCCCGTACGCGAAAGGATCCTTGAAGTGAAATCGAGTAGGACGGAGCACGAGAAACTTTGTCTGAATATGGGGGGACCATCCTCCAAGGCTAAATACTACTGACTGACCGATAGTGAACCAGTACCGTGAGGGAAAGGCGAAAAGAACCCCGGAGAGGGGAGTGAAATAGAACCTGAAACCGTATGCGTACAAGCAGTGGGAGCCTACTTTGTTAGGTGACTGCGTACCTTTTGTATAATGGGTCAGCGACTTATATTCAGTGGCGAGCTTAACCGATTAGGGGAGGCGTAGCGAAAGCGAGTCTTAATAGGGCGTTTAGTCGCTGGGTATAGACCCGAAACCGGGCGATCTATCCATGAGCAGGTTGAAGGTTAGGTAACACTGACTGGAGGACCGAACCCACTCCCGTTGAAAAGGTAGGGGATGACTTGTGGATAGGAGTGAAAGGCTAATCAAGCTCGGAGATAGCTGGTTCTCCTCGAAAGCTATTTAGGTAGCGCCTCACGTATCACTCCAGGGGGTAGAGCACTGTTTCGGCTAGGGGGTCATCCCGACTTACCAAACCGATGCAAACTCCGAATACCTGGAAGTGTCAGCGTGGGAGACACACGGCGGGTGCTAACGTCCGTCGTGAAAAGGGAAACAACCCAGACCGCCAGCTAAGGTCCCAAAGTTGTGGTTAAGTGGTAAACGATGTGGGAAGGCTTAGACAGCTAGGAGGTTGGCTTAGAAGCAGCCACCCTTTAAAGAAAGCGTAATAGCTCACTAGTCGAGTCGGCCTGCGCGGAAGATGTAACGGGGCTCAAACCACACACCGAAGCTGCGGGTGCATCGCAAGATGTGCGGTAGAGGAGCGTTCTGTAAGCCTGTGAAGGTGAGTTGAGAAGCTCGCTGGAGGTATCAGAAGTGCGAATGCTGACATGAGTAACGACAATGGGTGTGAAAAACACCCACGCCGAAAGACCAAGGGTTCCTGCGCAACGTTAATCGACGCAGGGTTAGTCGGTCCCTAAGGCGAGGCTGAAGAGCGTAGTCGATGGGAAACAGGTTAATATTCCTGTACTTCTGGTTACTGCGATGGAGGGACGGAGAAGGCTAGGCCAGCTTGGCGTTGGTTGTCCAAGTTTAAGGTGGTAGGCTGGGATCTTAGGTAAATCCGGGATTCCAAGGCCGAGAGCTGATGACGAGTTATCTTTCAGATGACGAAGTGGTTGATGCCATGCTTCCAGGAAAAGCTTCTAAGCTTCAGGTAACCAGGAACCGTACCCCAAACCGACACAGGTGGTTGGGTAGAGAATACCAAGGCGCTTGAGAGAACTCGGGTGAAGGAACTAGGCAAAATGGCACCGTAACTTCGGGAGAAGGTGCGCCGGTGAGGGTGAATGATTTACTCAGTAAGCCCATGCCGGTCGAAGATACCAGGCCGCTGCGACTGTTTATTAAAAACACAGCACTCTGCAAACACGAAAGTGGACGTATAGGGTGTGACGCCTGCCCGGTGCCGGAAGGTTAATTGATGGGGTTAGCGCAAGCGAAGCTCTTGATCGAAGCCCCGGTAAACGGCGGCCGTAACTATAACGGTCCTAAGGTAGCGAAATTCCTTGTCGGGTAAGTTCCGACCTGCACGAATGGCGTAACGATGGCGGCGCTGTCTCCACCCGAGACTCAGTGAAATTGAAATCGCTGTGAAGATGCAGTGTATCCGCGGCTAGACGGAAAGACCCCGTGAACCTTTACTATAGCTTTGCACTGGACTTTGAGCTTGCTTGTGTAGGATAGGTGGGAGGCTTTGAAGCGTGGACGCCAGTTCGCGTGGAGCCATCCTTGAAATACCACCCTGGCAATCTTGAGGTTCTAACTCTGGTCCGTCATCCGGATCGAGGACAGTGTATGGTGGGTAGTTTGACTGGGGCGGTCTCCTCCCAAAGAGTAACGGAGGAGTACGAAGGTGCGCTCAGACCGGTCGGAAATCGGTCGTAGAGTATAAAGGCAAAAGCGCGCTTGACTGCGAGACAGACACGTCGAGCAGGTACGAAAGTAGGTCTTAGTGATCCGGTGGTTCTGTATGGAAGGGCCATCGCTCAACGGATAAAAGGTACTCCGGGGATAACAGGCTGATACCGCCCAAGAGTTCATATCGACGGCGGTGTTTGGCACCTCGATGTCGGCTCATCACATCCTGGGGCTGAAGCCGGTCCCAAGGGTATGGCTGTTCGCCATTTAAAGTGGTACGCGAGCTGGGTTTAGAACGTCGTGAGACAGTTCGGTCCCTATCTGCCGTGGACGTTTGAGATTTGAGAGGGGCTGCTCCTAGTACGAGAGGACCGGAGTGGACGAACCTCTGGTGTTCCGGTTGTCACGCCAGTGGCATTGCCGGGTAGCTATGTTCGGAAGAGATAACCGCTGAAAGCATCTAAGCGGGAAACTCGCCTCAAGATGAGATCTCACTGGGGACTCGATCCCCCTGAAGGGCCGTCGAAGACTACGACGTTGATAGGCTGGGTGTGTAAGCGTTGTGAGGCGTTGAGCTAACCAGTACTAATTGCCCGTGAGGCTTGACCATATAACACCCAAACAATCTGCGATCCCAGGATCACAGTGGGTGCGACAGGCCGAAAGCTTGCAGAACCGCAAATTACC
>NZ_CAJGBM010000039.1:0-4928 GCF_904426495.1 Pseudomonas sp. OF001
GGATGGCGTCGCAGTCGTTGCGGTCGGTCTTGTTGCGGCGGCGGTAGGGGCGCACATAGCGCGCGTGCAGCAGCGTCACCTTGTGCCCCAGCGCCTGGGCGAAACGCCCCCAGTAGTGCGCCGTGCCGCAGGCTTCCATCAGCCACTCGACCGGCTCGGCCTGCTCCTGTATATATCGACGAAATGCCTCGCGATTCAGCCGCTTGCGCTGACTCACCTGCCCGGCACGGACGCTTTCGGCAACCTGGTAAACGGACTTGGCCAAATCCACTGCAATCTGCTTGTACATCGCTGGAACCCTCCGAACGCCATTCTCGACACCGCTGGTGCGGGTAATTGTGGTGCAGGGAGAGTCCATTACAGCATTCAAGTCGCTCGCTTCGCTCACTGCGGGACCGGCTAAAGCCGGCCCCTTAACCAAACGTTATTCAACAATACACACCGCTCTGCTTCGCAGAGCGGTGTGTATTGTCGAATAACTACTCGCCGGAGCACACACCCACGATGCGCGTGGGCGGTGCTCAGCTCGAACCTTGTTGGGCGTCATAGGCCATGAGACACCGAAAAATTATCGAAGAAGCTAAGAGAGTGTTCTCCGATCCTCTCGGCTTCACTCCACAAAAAACATTGCGCGCAGGTAATGCTTTGGATGAATACAGGCCAGAACCAAGATTCGACCCTGTAATTGACAGTATTTCGGATGAGTATCTAGAAGAATACCACTGGGGTATAAGCCATCTTGACCCGGACTCATGGAAATACTACTTGCCAACACTCATTGAGTACTCACTCAAAAACCTCGATGAAGACAGCCTTGTCACAAATGCACTCCTAAACTCTCTGCGTCCACCAGATCGCACCCCACCTCGCCTGGCTTCTTTATCTCAAGAGCAGGAGCGAGTTATTGTTACGTTCCTAGAAACTCTTGCATTCAATGAGAACTCAGCCCAACAAGATCTTGCATGTCAAGTCATGGAGGAATGGTGGATTCCAAACGCGCTATATCGAGGCAGCATACAATGACGCCCAACAAGGCGCTCAACGTCGCTCACTTCGTTCGCCGGACGTCCAAAAGCTGCGCTTTTGGCCGCCCGTTAGCTTAATCGTTGGGAGTGGCAATGCGTCAGCTCATAAGACATCTCGTTGCAGCACTAAAACGACACGCCACCCTACTAAAGGCTATTGCTTCCACGGTAACTATATTGGGAGTGACAAACTATGTTCCGGCGCCTTGGTGGCAATCGCCGCTGTTATCGTGGGGCCTGTCAAGCCAATCCACGCTCACGCTATTCCTGATAATTCTATTTCTCTTCTTATGGGCATATCAACATGTCGTTTTGCTAACTAAAGAGAATGAGTTCTTGAAAGAAAAGAATCGAATCGCCAATCTATCTCCCGAAGAACAAGCAGATATAACGAAGAAAAAACTAACGATGTTCGGTAGATATTTAGGTCGGCTACTTTCTTCCGGTGAAGAGAAGGATAACTTGAAAGTAATCTCCAATGGCTCAAACGGCCACCCCTAACCCTGCGGTCAACACGGACATTGCGCATAAAGCCGCGCAAGGCCGTTTACCTTCACGTTATGGCAATACTCATGCGCGATCTCAAACAGGTAGCTGGTCTCGTATTCACTCACCCCGCCACTGGCGAGGAGTACGGCATAATTCGTCAAATACAAGGTAAGGCGGCGGCGTCGATTGCGGGCCAAACGCCTTTCGCAGAGGACGGGTGCGGCAACGAATTCGTCCAAGCACAGGATTCAAGCATCCACTTTTGGGACCATGAGACCGAGGAACTCACTCGCTTGGCCTCGGACTGGGATTCGTTTGTAGCGAACTGCGAGAAGCCAAAACCCGTTGAACTGGATCTAGCCCAGGTGAAGTCTGCATGGATTGACCCCGAGTTTGCGAAGCAACTCGGAATAAAAGTGCCGCCCGACGGGTGGAAGAAGAAGCCATAACCAGCGCGTATGGTAGACAACGGCGCAGCCTTGCCCAACGCAGCCCGCTTCGCTACCTTCAAGGACCGACCCGTGACCCCATTCCCCTCCAAACTCCTCTTCCTCCCCGGCGCCTCCGGCAACACTGAGTTCTGGCGCCCGGCCGCCGAGCGTCTTGCCCACCCGGCGCAGCAGATCCATATCGGCTGGCCCGGCTTCGGCAACACGCCGCCCGACCCGAGCGTGACCGGCATGGCCGATCTGGTGGCCCGCGTGCTGCCGGCGATAGACTAGGCCGCCGCACGGGCGGCCCCGCCCCTCAAGCGTCATGTATCTATGGAGAGATTCATGCCTTTTTCACCGGAAGAACGTAAGGCCCTGCTGGGCGTAAAGGGCGTTGGCCCCACGGTAGTTGCTCGCCTTGAGCAGATGGGGTTCACGTCGCTTGCTCAGTTGAGCGAGGCGAATGCGCTGGACATCGTTTCCCAGGCCTCGGCTATCGTCGGATCCACCTGCTGGAAGAACAGTCCGCAAGCGCGTGCGGCCATCCAGGCCGCAATTGCATTGGCAAAGTCGCGCCATGACTGACCGCGTCCTCAATTCAGGCCACCTCATGAAGCGCGCGCTCATACTGCTTGAGTTCGTATGCCTGTTTGGGCCGGCCATTGCCGTGCTGTGCTTCGGCGCTCTCTTTCTGGGAGTAATGCTGCTGGCCGATGGCAGCGAGAACGGAAGCGACTGGCTGTTAGGAGCGGCTGTCGTTGTGTGTGGCGGCTGGGGTGTGGTTTCGGTGGCACACCTCGCTTTCCATCTGGTCGCTGGTCGGCACTGGCCGGGGAGGCCCGTTCAGTTGCTCGGGCTTGGGCTGGGGGTGGTCGCCTGCTGCGTCGGTGTACTAATGGTTCAGGCCAGTCCTTTAGGGCTCGTATTCGTCGCCCCGATCGCGGCGACGATCCATTTTGTTGTTCTGGCAAAGCGCCGAGCTGCTTCCTGACGGTTCAGCGAGTAGGGCAGGATACCCGCAGCGTATCCGCCATCATGCACCCTCAAGGATTGAGCCGTGATCCCATCTCCCAGCAAGCTCCTCTTCCTCCCCGGCGCCTCCGGCAACACCGAGTTCTGGCGCCCGGCCGCCGAGCTTCTTGCCCACCCCGCGCAGCAGGTCCATATCGGCTGGCCCGGCTTCGGCAGCACGCCGCCCGACCCGAGTCTGGCCGGCATGGTCGATCTGGTGGCCCGCGTGCTGCCGGAGATCGACCAGCCTACCGCGCTGGTGGCGCAGTCCATGGGCGGGATCGTCGCCGTGTGCGCGGCGCTGGAGCGGCCCGAGCGGGTCACCCATCTGGTGCTGACCGTCACCTCGGGCGGGGTGGACATGTCCGCCCTGGGCGCGCAGGACTGGCGCCCGGACTTCGCGGCCGCCAACCCGAACCTGCCGCGCTGGTTTCTCGACGACCGCACCGACCTCACCGCCCGGCTGGCCGAACTGCACATGCCCGTGCTGCTGCTCTGGGGCGACGCCGACCCGATCAGCCCCGTCCGCGTTGGCCAGCGCCTCGCCGAGCTGCTCCCCCGCGCCGAGCTGCACGTCTTCCCCGGCGGTGGCCGCGACCTGGGCTTTACCCATGCTGCGGAGGTGGCGGGGTTGATCGATAGGCATCTGGCTGCGGGGTAGGGCGTACGGTAGATAACGGCGCAGCCTTGTCCACCAATGCCAGCGGTAGGTAATCGCCGCGCGAAAGCCGCCCTTTCTACCGCCTGCAACTGCCTCTCCAGCCGCTTCGGCACTGCCCGTTGCAGTTCGGCCACCTGGGTGAGGTGGACGCACGGCACTTCTCGCATGCACTATCTTTGGTACACTGTTGTCCCATGAACGAGATCCCACCCGTCCTCAGTGTCAAATTCTTCCGCACCGAAGCGGGAAACGAGCCTGTCCGTGACTGGCTGGCCGATTTGCCCAGGGAGCAGCGCCGGCAGGTCGGCACCGATATCAAGACGGTGCAGCTCGGCTGGCCCATCGGTATGCCGGTGGTTCGCAAGCTCGACACCGGGCTATGGGAGGTCCGGACGGACCTTGGCGACACCATCGCTCGCGTCATCTTTACGGTCGTCGGCTCCGGGATGGTGCTACTCCACGGCTTCATCAAGAAGAGTCAGAAAACCCCGGCGGTCGATCTGCAGACCGCCAAACAGCGCAAATCCAGACTGTGAGGTACAGCGCATGAACCCGCACATTGGCTCCGATTTTGACGACTTTCTCGCCGAGCAAGGCCTGTCGGAGGAAGTCTCCGCCGCCGCGCTCAAGCGTGTCATCGCCTGGCAGATCGCCGAGGCCATGAAGGAGCAGCACATCAGCAAGAAAGCCCTCGCCGAGCGCATGCACACCAGTCGTACCGCGGTCGACCGGGCACTCGACGAGGACGATGCCGGAATGACGCTGGCCACCCTCGCCAGCGCCGCCCGCGCGCTGAAACGTCGCGTCGAGATCCGCCTGCTGCCCGAGGAGGCGCACGCATGAAGCCATGAGCGGCATGCGACCTGGGCAGGCTCACGACTATCTCGAGCAGATCTCCACCCAGCAGGCGGTTCGCGACGGTCGAGAGGCGGGCTGCCCGTGGTGGGCTTTCGAGGCTGCTGGAGGGGGTGAAAAGAGTGCTAGAACTCGAAATGCGACCGCTCTAGCATGCGGCTTTCAGGGGTTTCGGCTTCGCTTGGTTCTGGCGCGGAAATCGGCTAGAATGCGCGCCGTTCAAGGGTTTTTGGAGCGGATTGCAAATCCGTGTACGCCGGTTCGATTCCGACCTCGGCCTCCACTACAAGAAAAGCCCTGTAGATCATTGATCTACAGGGCTTTTTATTGGTTCATCGCATTTTCCCGGGGAAGGCGGCCTTGATTTTCAGGAAAAAGTAATCGGCGTCCCTGAAGCCATAGGCCATGCGCTTGATCACCTTGATCCGGTTGTTCACCCCCTCCAGCAGGCTGGTG
>NZ_CAJGBM010000040.1:0-4904 GCF_904426495.1 Pseudomonas sp. OF001
TTCGGGGGAAACCAAATCAGCGATCAGCTCCCAAGCCGCATCCGGGAGTTCGTAACGCTTTGCCATGCGGGCCTCCAGCCTGTCATGGCGCCGATTCTACCCGTTCAGACTTTTCGTACAGAACCTAGTCGATCCTGGAACTCAGGAAAGCCCACGGCAGGCCATCTTCGCGCTGTTCCTCCACCTTCCCGGCCAGCAACACCTCATCGGCGCTCGGGTAATGACGCAACAGGCGACGCGCTTCCGTTCGCACGGCCTCAGGCAGCGTCTTGTCACGGGACAAGTCGACCAGAAACTCTCGGGTTTGAATGATTGCGCGGGTGCGCTCACTCGGCATCGTCATTCCATTCTCCTTGCACCTATCTCATCTAGCTAAATTGCTCTGCCTGGCCATTGGTGCATGGCGTCAGGCCGGCGGAGGGCCAGCCAGGGCCTTGCTCATCCAGGCAGGCATTTTGCAGGCTGCCAACTGCTTGAGTTCGGCCGGCGTCAGCTGGCTCTTGATCTTCGCCACTGAAGCCGGATTCGCGCCTTTCCTGCCCAGGTAGAAGAGCGCTACCAGGGCCAGTCCCACCTTGGTTCCGGCATGCTGCAACTTTTCTGGGGGAACATGCTGGAGCCGTATCGTCAGGGCACCGATTCGAATCTCTCGACTGGAGCCGCTCGTATACAGCACCGGCTGTGTTTGCATCTGGGTGCTCAGATGCAGTGCCCTTGCAGCCTCGGCACCATGCACCTGGATCGTTTCGTGATTCTGCTTGGCGATGACCCGGATCACGGCCAAGGCACTGGGACGGACATTGCCGACATACGGACTGATCTTTGGCCGCATGTAGATCCCGCGAGTGATCCGCTCCAGCTCGCCAGCGCTCACCAGCCGGGCTATCGCCTTGCCGACAGCAGAGCGTGACCCCAGCCCTGCAAAGCGCCGAGAGCTGAACGGTCGCCCCTTGGGCAGGTATTTCACCTGTTTCCAGAGGGTGGAGGCTATGGACATGGTGCATCCATGCGATCAGAAAGCGTACCGCTCATGGGCGTCAACCGAAGCTAGACGCCGTACTTGCCGGTGTTGTCACTGCCGCCCAACCCTCCCGCCGCCGTCAGCAGCTTGTAGATCACCCTGGCAAACGCCCGGCTCTTGGCCACGTTGTCGAGCACTTCCAGCGACAGCTTTTCATGGTCGGTCATCGCGTCGAGCACGATGTCCTCCACGCGCTTGGGGAACAGACCGTGCATCACCTGCTCGGCGGGCTGGCTGTTGACCTGGGCCATGACGTCTTCCTCGCGGCTGATGCGCTGGGCGATGCCGGTGAGGAAGTGCAGCTGGTCATCGTCGCTGACTTCGGCGCCGAAGATGTCGTTGAGCGCCTCGATGATTTCCGAGAGCTGCTTCTTTTCCGGGTCGTGGGGCTTGCCGCTGCCCACGGCGCTGGCCGGGTCGAGGCTGTAGTCGCCCTGCTCATCGCTCAGGCGCAGGTCGTGTTCGGCCCGCTTGGTCAGACGGTAGTGGGTCAGTTGCAGTTCGCTCACGTCCACGTCGTCCCGATCCAGACGGTCCACGCGCAGCATCGGGTGCAGGTGTTTGGCGAACACGCAGAGCTGTTCCAGCTCGCGATCCTCGTAGGCGACGATCTGCGAGAGGAACTCGTACAGGCGCACGAAGCTCAGCAGGTTTTTCTTGAACAGGTCGAGCTGGTCGATCTGCTCGCCAGCCTCCTTGAGGGCGTGCTCGGCCTTCTTCAGACCGGCGCTGTCGCCGTTCTTCTCGGCCGTCTGCTTGAACTCCAGGGCCTGGCGGCGCGCTTCCTGGCCGAACTGGTAACGCTTGGCGAAGCGTTCGCGGGCCGGCTTGCTGTAGTAGCTCAGCTTGCTGGCCGGCGCCTTGGGATCGAAGAACGCGGTGGCGAAGGCCGCGACCTCTTCCCAGTGGTAGATGCCCTCGGCGTCCAGCTTCTTCTGCACGTCGTAGACGATCTGCGGATCGGTGACATCGCTCAGCTCGGCCTTGGTGTAGTAGGGCAGGAAGGCGTCGAGGATGTCCTGGGCGTCGTTGAAGAAGTCGAGGATGAAGGTTTCCTTGCCGGGGAAGGTGCGATTCAGCCGCGACAGGGTCTGCACGCAGTCCACGCCCTGAAGCTTCTTGTCCACGTACATGGCGCACAGCTTGGGCTGGTCGAAGCCGGTCTGGTACTTGTTGGCGGCGATCATCACGTTGAAGTCCGGGCTGTCCAGCGCCTCGGCCAGGTCGCGGCCATTCACCCCGGCATTCAGAAGGCTGCTGCTCTCGGTCACTTCCTCGGGAATCACCGCGTCCGGCAACACGCTGCCGGAGAAGGCCACCAGCGGATGCACGTCCTGGTAGCCCTGGGACTTGATGTAGTACTTCATCGCCAACTGGTAGCGCACCGCCTCCTGGCGGCTGCTGGTGACCACCATGGCCTTGGCCTGCCCGCCGAGCAGATGGCGGATATGGGCGCGGAAATGCTCGACGATGATCTCGACCTTGCGGTCGATGTTGTACGGATGCAGGCGCACCCAGCGGGCCAGCGCCTGGCGCGCCTTCTTGCTGTCCACTTCCTCGTCGGCGCCGTCCGGGTGGGCGATCTTCCAGGCGGTGCTGTAGGTGGTGTAGTTACGCAGCACGTCGAGGATGAAGCCTTCCTCGATGGCCTGGCGCATGGAATACACATGGAACGCCTCGGGCTTGTTGCTCGCGCTGGCCGGCAGATCCGGCTCGGGGCGGCGGCCGAACAGCTCCAGGGTCTTGGCCTTGGGCGTGGCGGTAAAGGCGTAGTAGCTGATGCGCTGGTTCGGCTGGCGGGCGGCCACGGCGGCATCCAGCAGCAGTTCGGCGCTGATCTCCTCGCCCTCGTCCGGCGCATCGCTGCCGAGGATGGCCTTGAGTTTGCTGGCCGAGGAGCCGGTCTGCGACGAATGCGCCTCGTCGGCGATCACCGCATAACGGCCGCTGGCCAGCTTGGGATGCTTGTCCAGGGCATCGAAAAGCGCCGGGAAGGTCTGGATGGTGACGATGATGATGCGCGTCTGCGCGGCCAGCGCCTCGGCCAGCTGATCGGACTTGCTCTGGCTGCCGATGTCGCGGGTGATCGGCCGCACCACGCCTTGGGCGTGCTCGAACTGGTAGATGGTGTTCTGCAACTGGCTGTCCAGCACGGTGCGGTCGGTGATGACGATCACCGAGTTGAACAGCTTGTTGCCATCTGCGTCGTACAGCGCGGCCAGTTGGTGCGCGGTCCAGGCGATGGAGTTGGACTTGCCGGAGCCGGCGCTGTGCTGGATCAGGTAGCGCTGGCCGGGGCCTTCGCTGCGGGTGCTGTCGATCAGCTTGTTGACCACTTCCCACTGGTGAAAGCGCGGGAAGATCAGGGTTTCCCTGGTGGTCAGCTGGCCGTCGAAGCCCTCGCTGGTCTTGCGTTGCAGGTGCAGGAAGCGGCCCAGCACCTTGAGCCAAGCATCCGGCTGGAACACCCGCAGCCACAGGTAGCCGGTAGCGTACTGGCTGTCGTCGGCCGGCAGCGGGTTGCCGGCGCCGCCTTCCTCGTTGCCCATGTTGAAGGGCAGGAAGAAGGTGTCTTTGCCGGCCAGCTGGGTGGTCATCGCCACTTCGTTCTGGCTTACGGCGAAATGCACCAGCGCGCCGCGCTTGAAGGTCAGCAGCGGCTCGGGCTTGCGGGTCAGCGGGTCTTTCAGCGGGCGGTCGTGGCGGTACTGCTGCTTGGCCTTCTCCACCGACTGTTTGAACTCGCTCTTCAGCTCCAAGGTCGCCACCGGCAGGCCGTTGACGAACAGCACCAGGTCAAGCCGGGGGTTGTACTTACCCTCCTGGAAGTGGGGCGAATAGGACACCTCCGCCACCACGCGCAGGCGGTTGCACTGGTAGCGGCGCAGGGAGTCCGGGTTCATGGCGTGGTCGGGTTGGAAGCTGCACAGCTCGACCTTCACTCCCGGCAGCTTGAAGCCGTGGCGCAGCACCTCCAGGGTGCCGTCCTGCTCCAGGGCGCGCACCACCTTCTGCACCAGCACGCCGTCCGGGTCGTTGGGGTTGGCCTTGGCGAACTTGTCCCAGCGATCCGGCCAGGCTTCCTTGAAGTAGGCCAGCAGGTCTTCGGTGTACAGCGCGCTGCGCCGGTCGTAACCGCTGGCCGGGCCGGTGAGCCAGCCCTGGGCAGTCATGGCCTTGATGATGTCCTGCTGGAATTGAGCTTCCTTGCTGTCGGCCATTACACAGTCTCTTGTTCGCGGATGGGGGCAGGCGCGCTGGTCGGTGGCTGCCAGCCGCGCAGGTCGATCTTGCCGGTGACGGCTGCGGAGATCAGGGCAGAGCGTCGCTCTTGGAGGAGGTTGACGTTTTCATCTGCGGCCAAAGTCAAGTCATCAAAAAGAGATGATTTTTCTTCGATGAACTGACAGATTTTATTCTGCTCATCAATCGGGGGAAGCGGCAAGGGATAGGCTCGAATGTCCGCACAGGTGATGGCCGCCTTTGTGCTTCCCCAGTCTGCTGAGTCATGGCGAACTCTTTCGTAGTTCGCACTTAGCCAGTCATGCAGATAACTGGAGATTAGTGCGCAACTTCTAGGCTCCATGAAGGCAATATGCTGACTTATGGTTGCCTCTATTTCTGTAATTGTAACCATTCCGCGAGTTTTTCCCTCGCCGGTGATGGCCATCAGAACGCATCCGGGCTTAACAATTGGAAGCGCGCACTCTTTCAAGGCTGAGTCAGTTACAAATTGGTCAGAATTCACCACTCGACCTAGGTTCTGTACGAAAAGTACTGCCGTAGGCACCGCAGCGTGCAAGCCAGGGTGACCATTGCAGCAAAACTTCTTGCCAGCTTGTCGTAGCGAGTGCCGATCCTGCGGCTCTCCTTCAACCAGCCG
>NZ_CAJGBM010000041.1:0-4556 GCF_904426495.1 Pseudomonas sp. OF001
GGCATTGATCCGGGGGCCTTGGCGAGAGCCTACGAACATCGGCAAGTCGAAAGTGAACTGCAACATCGCCATGTCGCCGAACTGGTTGTCGCGGTTGTTGTAGGCGAGCTCGACGCTCCAGTCGGGCTGCTTTTCGGCGACAGCCTCGGCCAGTTCGGCATTGGCTTCGCCGACCCGCGCGGAAGCAGCGCGCAGCTCAGGGTGTTCGGCCAATCGATGCTGCAAGTCCGGAAGGTCCAGGCTCAGTGGGGGAAGTGTGCCCGCTAACGGCAGGCGAGCTGCATCGCCGATCCAGCGTCGCAGTTTGGCTCTGGCGACCGCTGCGTCGCGGCGCAGCTCATCGCGCCGATCCGCCAGCGTCAGGGCCTCCTGATCGGCCTGGAGCAGCTCGCCGGCCTGCGCCGAGCTGCCGGCGATCAGGGCCTGCACGGTCGACCGCAGGAGAGCGACCTGCTGATCCAACTGGTCGAGCAACGCCACGCTGCGCTCGGCGTAATGGACGTCGAGCCAGCTCTGGGCAGTTTGTCGCTTGGTTTCCAGCACCATAGCGCGTTGCTCAGCCTCGGCCCGGGTCAGCGTGGCGGTGGCCAGTTGTCGACGGGCCAGTCGCTTGTCCCCGTTGGGGACTTCCTGCATGAGGCCAATACGGCGCATGGTCATCGAGTCGCGGTTCAGGGTATAGCGATCCGGGCCTTCAATGGGCAGGTTATCGATGCCAAGGATCAACTTGGGATCTGGCAGAGCATCTGCCGGCAGCAGCGCTTGGTCAGCAGACGCAACCTGCGCCTGTTGGGAACGGTTTTCAGGGGCTGTGCGCTCGGCCAGAGTCAGAGCGCGCTCGAAGGTCAGGGTGGCTTCCGGCGCAGCGAGGGCGGAGTTTGCCCAAAGAACAACAGCCAGCACGCCAAGATAGCTGTTGCGAGTCAAAAGGAAAGCAGGCATGTGCGCCTCCAATGCGATTAATCGATGTCACTGAAGAAATGGCTGACAGCAACGGCTCCCAACATAGTTGGGGTGCCTCAGACCTAGGGCATCAGGCGACGCAGGGTGGGCGCCAGAGGGGCGTTGGTTCTCGCTGAATGGGTGGCTGGGCGAGCGGTGTGCCAGGGACGGGATGCTGAAGGGGGGCTGCCTTGATCTCGACAGCCTGGAGAAGCCCGCTGGTCTTGCATTCTTGTCCAGGCTTGCAGGGGGATTTGCTGAGCGAATCGACAGCATCCTCCATGTGCTCGCAGCAGGGCGCCTGCAAGGGGGAGGTGTGATCTTGGTGAGGCAATGAACTTTGCATCGGGCAGGGTTCGGTGGGCCGAGCCGAGGCCGTGCTGCCGAAATAAGGCAACACGAGGCTGAAAGTCAGCGCCAGAATCAATGAAAGCCGAAGCATCTAGGGTAACCCCACTCGAGTCTCTCAGAACGATAGCAGGGGAAATTTGTTGGCGGCAATTGCCTGTCGAGGCAGCTCAGCTTTTGCTTGATAGGAATTGACAGGGGTCAGTGTTTTTCGTGTGCCTTGCGCAATGTGTGGTTTTTCTCTTGACTGTAGTTGTCTGGGAGTTTGAGATTGTTATTTTGATCTTGCTGGCAAGGGGTTGTGCTTTTTGTCTTTGTCAACAAGATAGTGATTTCTGACAAAATTGTAATTTTGGGGTCAGTCCAATGTCAGCTTTTTAGGTCTAGCATCAAAGATAAGGGTTGCCACCGGCTTATTATCGAATGTCATAAAATGACATCCGTTACCCTCTTAGGGGTCTTAAGGGGGACGACGATAGTGATGGCATGTTGATTTTCTCGAAGGGTGGCAGGGCGCAGGTTTTGGACTTTACTGATAATTTCAAAGGAGAACCCTCATGACACACGACATGCCAGCCTATGGCCTGTGGGGATTGGTGATCATCAACTCATTGGTGTTTATCATCTTCGCGTTCAGCTTTTTCAAGCCAAAGTCAGCCCGTGATTGGCGAAGTTTTGGTGCTTTCAGCGCATTCTTGGTGGCGCTGTTCACCGAGATGTATGGCTTTCCGCTGACAATTTATCTGCTGTCGGGCTGGCTCGGCACCCGCTATCCCGGCATCGACTTTTTCTCGCACGATGCGGGGCATCTGCTTGAGGTCTTGTTCGGCTGGAAGGCCAACCCCCATCTGGGGCCGTTCCACATAGCCAGCAGCATCTTCCTTATTGCGGGTTTTTGGTTGTTGGCTTCTGCTTGGCGAGTTTTGTACGAGGCTCAAAGGGCCGGCAAGCTCGCAACCACCGGACCTTATGCGAAAATCCGTCATCCGCAATATATCGGTTTCGTGTTGATCATGTTCAGCTTTCTGTTGCAATGGCCGACATTGATAACAATTGCCATGTTTCCGATTCTCGTATTCATGTATATGCGCCTGGCGAAATCGGAAGAGCGCGATGCGCTAGCTCAGTTTGGTGATGCTTATCGTCGATATATGAATGAGGTCCCCGCCTTCATTCCTCGTTTTGGTGGCCATAAAGTGCAAGTCAAATCGTAATTTCGACTTATTGAGATGAGTGATGAAATATGGAAAAGTATAACGGCATGCGCACGGAAGAGTCGGGGAAGTCGGGAGGGTCTATAAAGACGGTAACTGATCCCGTCTGTGGCATGGAGGTCAATCCCGAGCCAACAACGCTCAGTCAGGAGTACCAAGGGCGGCGTTTCTGGTTCTGCTCGAGTCGCTGCCAAGGGGCGTTCGCCAAGGCGCCAGAGCGCTATATGGGCAAGGTTGAGCATGAAGGTTGCAGTCACGAGCATACCCATGATGGTCCTCACGGAGGCAGCTCCTCGGTGGCAACCCCTCGCGCCAATGAACATGGTGTGGAGGGCAAAGCCAAGGATCCCATCTGCGGCATGTTGGTGAACAAGGCTACGGCCCTGAAGAGTGAGCGCGGCGGGCGCACTTACTATTTTTGCAGCGAGAGCTGTAAACAAACCTTCGAGTCCCCCGAGACTGAGCTCAAGCGGATGAAAACACGGGTGACCATTGCGCTCACCGGTGTGCTTGCTCTGGCCATCCTGCGCGCGGGCGCATTCATTGGTCTCGCTACCGGCGCCACCATCCTGACCTGGGTGCCGATTGACGCGCTGCCCTTCTTCACCTGGGGCGTATGGTTGTTCCTGCTGGTAACGCCGGTGCAATTCATCGGTGGCTGGGGCTTCTACAAGGGAGCGTGGAACGCCATTCGCACCCGCAGCATCAACATGGACTTCCTGATCGCGCTCGGCACCACGGTTGCATACTCCTATAGCGTCGCCGTGTTGTTCTTCCCGGATGTCCTGCCGATCAAGGTCGACGAGCGAGACGTCTACTTCGAGGTTTCGGCCGTGATCATCGCCTTCGTGCTGCTGGGCAAGTACATGGAGGAGATCATCAAGAAGAAATCCTCTGCTGCCGTGCGGCGGCTACTGGACCTGAAGCCGGCTACGGCCCACGTGCTACGCGACGGCAAAGAAGAGGAGATCCCGGCCGAAAGCATCATGGTCGGTGAGATCGTGGTAGTGAGGCCGGGCGAGAAGATCCCCACCGATGGTCAAGTCACCGACGGTGAAACGAGCATTGATGAGTCGATGCTGACCGGTGAGTCGATGCCGGTGGCAAAGAAGCCTGGCGCAGCGGTGATTGGCGGCACGCTCAACCGCTCGGGGCTGTTCCGCTTCAAGGCTACCAAGATCGGTAAGGAAACCGCTCTGGCGCAGATCATCAAGATGGTGGAAGACGCCCAGGCGAGTACGGCGCAGATCCAGCGGCTCGCGGACAAGGTCACCGGCTATTTCGTCCCGGTAGTGGTTGTGGTTGCACTGCTGGCTTTTTTCGGTTGGTGGGCCTTTGGCTTCTTCCCCCAGGGCCTGCTCGCCTTCATTGCCGTACTGATCATTTCCTGTCCGTGCGCTCTCGGCGTTGCAACGCCGGCGGCATTGATGGTCGGTGTCGGCAAAGGGGCGGACATGGGCATCTTGATCCGAGGCGGCGAGGTGTTGGAGCGGGCAGAAAAACTCTCGACCGTGGTCTTCGACAAGACCGGTACGATCACCCGTGGCGAGCCGACCGTGACCGATATAGTGCCACTTAAAGACATCGATGAAGCGGGTGTTTTGGCACTCGCCGCCGCCGTGGAGGTTGGCTCCGAGCATCCCCTTGGCGAAGCCATCGTGCGCGCAGCTCAGCATCGCGGCCTGGAACTCGAGGCCGCACATGGCATCAAGGGCATCGCAGGTCACGGCATCAAAGGCGAGCTGCATGGCAGCTTGGTGTGGCTCGGCAATCGGCGTCTATTCCAGCAGCAGGGCATCGCGATCAGCCATGCAGAGCAAGCCATGACTGAGTTGGAAGCCCAAGGCAAAACCGCAATGCTGGTTGGCCGTGAGCGCGACCTGCTGGGCATCATCGCGGTTGCCGATACACTGAAGCCAGAAGCCGCCGAAGCCATTAGTGAACTCAAATCGCGTGGTATTCAGGTGGTTCTTTTGACTGGTGACAATCAACGTACGGCCAAGGCGATTGCTCAACAGGTTGGAATCGATCGTGTCATCGCCGAAGTATTGC
>NZ_CAJGBM010000042.1:0-3765 GCF_904426495.1 Pseudomonas sp. OF001
CCATCGGTTACGGACTGCCGGACTTCGCAGAGGAACTCAACTACGGAGTCGATCTATCAACCATCTGAGGGTGGTATCAGATTGATGGGGTGAAGGTGCCCCATCAACCATTAAATCCGTATACCCAGTTATTTTCGCATGCCGGGCCATCTCGCGGTCAGTCATAGGATTGGCCTTTGACGCAGCCAGCGGCATGCGATTGAGCTCCGAACTAAAGCCTTCCAGCGCCGAAATAGCCGTCGCATCGTAGGTGCTGGTGTGCTCGACCAAAATGCTCATAGCCGTCGCGTTGACCTTGCCTTTGGTCAGGTTGCACTTGCCTGTGCCATGGCATCAGGAGGCCGAAACTTCGCGCAGGGCTTTTGCGTCTGGTGCTGCCTGTGTCCGTTGCAGTCAGGTCGGATCTCGCCGCTGATGGTCATTCGGGCAAGCGCATGCTGTCATGCTGTGTGGCAGGCATGCCTGAACGTCGGAGCGTTCTTCTACGTTGAGTTCGTGCCCCCTGTCGGAATGGTCAAATGTTGCACTCACTTCTTGTCGCTACCTCGACTCAAGAACTTTGATTTTGTAACAAAAACTCGATGTGAAAAGCCGTAATCCCATTTTCTGAAGTACACCAAATTTTACCTTTGTGTGCTTCAACGATGGATCGTGTAATGGCCAATCCAAGCCCTACATTGCTTGGGCTTCCTTCGCGTCGGGCTGGGTCCGCGCGATAGAAGCGGTCGAAGAGTTTATCTAGGTGATCTGGGCTTATAACTTCTCCTGGATTTTCGACGGTCAGCGAGACAGCTTCACCGCTCGTGCGAATTTTAACTGAAATCCTCTCGCCTGCCGGAGTGTAGCGCAGGGCGTTAGATAGCAGGTTAGAGATCGCGCGATCTAGCATCAGTCGGTCGCCAGAGATGATTCCTGATCCCGATACGGTGATGGTAATGCCAGCTTCATCTGCAAGCAGGTGGTAGTATTCGACCAGTTTTGTTACGAGCTCCTTGAGCTCAATACAAGCGTTTTCAGGTGTGATCAAGCCATTGTCAGATTTAGCCAAAAACAGCATGTCATCAATCATGCGCGACATGCGCTTGAGATCTTCGAGATTTGAGCAGAGATTCTCTTGGTAGTCTTCGATATTGCGTTTCTTGGTGAGCACAACTTCAGTATGGGTCATCAGATTGCTCACTGGTGTTCGCAGTTCGTGTGCAATGTCGGCTGAAAAGTTAGAGAGTCTGGCAAAGGCATCATCGAGCCTGGCTAGCATCGCATTGAATGATGCGACCAGCTGTTGAAGCTCAGGGGGGACCGACTCTAGGGGGATTCTCTCCTTCAGAGACCTCGCTGACATGGAAGCAACTACCTGAGTGATCTGCTGCAAGGGGGCGAGCCCACGCCTGGCTACCATCCACCCGAGGGCAACGCTGGCAATGGAGCTTATGAGCAGTCCAATCCAGAACCATCGTAGCAGCGTCTCAAAAAAATGTGTATGAGTAGTTACATCAAGGATTAATAGGGCGGTCAGAGGGTCAGCTTGACCGGGTATCGAAATTTTCTCAGTCATGCCACGATACATGTGTTCACCGTCCTGCCATTCCCACATGCTTCGTGTAGCCGATACTCGGTATCTTTCTGGGATATTGGCTGCTTTAGAATCTGAAAACAGCACTGAGCCATCTCCGGCCAAGATGGTGGCTGCCATATCCTGATGCGCTCCAAGCAAGGCCTGTAGCTGCGGAAGCTCTTCCGATAGATTTTCGCTATTCCGTTTGCTTTCGAGAATACGCTTGGTGGATTCGAGTTTTTCGAGCAGGATCTGCCGGTCTAATGTCACGAAGTGATGCTGGCTGAGTATGTTGAAGCTCAATCCGGCTACCGTAAGGACTGCGATTACCGCAGACATGAACATCAGGCTCATGCGAACAGTCAGAGAGAGTCGCTTCATTCTGAATCCGGCGCGTCAAGCATATAGCCCATGCCTCGGGCGGTATGGATTAGTTTGACCTCGAAGTCATCATCTATCTTCGCGCGCAGCCGCCGAATGGCAACCTCAATGACGTTTGTATCACTGTCGAAGTTCATGTCCCAGATTTGAGAGGCAATCAGAGACTTCGGCAGAACTTCTCCGCGTCGTCGCAGTAGGAGTTCCAGTAAAGAGAACTCTTTCGCCGTAAGGTCTATTCGCTTTCCGCCGCGTATGGCTCGGCGTTTCAGCAGGTCGACCTCAAGATCGGCAATTCTCATGGTGGCTTGGATGGACGAACTGTGGCCTCTCCGTAACAAGGTTCTGACCCTGGCCAGCAGCTCGGAAAAGGCGAATGGTTTGACAAGGTAATCGTCTGCACCCAGCTCTAATCCTTTTACCCGCTCATCAACCCCATCGCGTGCAGTCAGGAATAGCACGGGAACGTCCTTGCCGGCGGCTCGTACCATGCGTAGCACTTCCCAGCCATCCAGCCCGGGCATCATCACGTCCAGGATCAAGAGGTCATAGGCTTCGCTCAAAGCATGCTGAAGCGCATCGGTACCTGTCATGACCCGGTCAACATTGAACCCAGCTTCGGAGAGCCCTTGCTGCAGGTATGTCCCGATTTTTGGTTCGTCTTCAGCTACCAGTAATCTCATGTCGGCAGTTTCCTTTGATCAGGCTTACTCAGTTTGCAGGGAAATAGCTCCACCAGCCTTAACCTTACGAAAATGTAATTCTGGCTTAAGCCTTTCGTAAGGTGGCTTTGTCTAGGGTGAGGATGTAAGCGTCATGCTCTCGCGCTCCTGCATGAACATAATGAGGGGCGCCAGTTACGGCTTCTTTCAAAGGAAATTATGCCATGAAATCAATGAAGAGCTTGCTCCTGATTGGCTCTCTGTTACTGTCTACTGCTGTTTTTGCAGAGGGCGGTGGTGATCGTGTCTTTGAACGTATTGAGCAGATGCGGGATAAGGCTGAAGCTGCACTGGTTCGAGCAGAAAAGTCTTCGCCTGACGAGCGCCATGTGCATATGAAAGAGCATATGCATATGTTGGAGGGCATCATGAGCCAACTGCATAAAGAGCACCCAGCTCCCGGCATGACGACCGCAGAGCATCTGGCTTGGATGGAGAGGCACGACAAGCTGGTAGACGACGTGCTAGTTCAGATGGTGCGTGAGCACAAGCTGATGATGGCTGACAAGGAGTGCCACCCGTAACGGTTATCCCATCTTGCAGGCCTTATGCCCCTACCCCTTTGGCCTGACGGCGCCTCCACGGCGCCGTTTTTCAATCTGACTAAATTGTAGTTTTGGGGTCAGCTTCTTGGCAGGTAGCAGGGAATAGAATGAGATCTCCAAACACCATAAGCGAGGTCTCATCATGAACAGCTCAGGTTTAAAGCTCCTGGCTTTTGCGTTGCTGATCGGCACTGCTTCTCAGGTCTTCGCTGCCGTAAGCAGCGGCAGTGCTAATGACATCGGCCAGCAGGCAAAGCCTACGCCAACTACCCGCACTGTCTTCGTCAAGATGGAAGACATCGGTTATAGCCAGCAGGTGATTGAGGTGAAGCCTGGGGAAACCGTGCGCTTCGTGCTGAAAAACGAAGGGGCGTTGATGCATGAGTTCAACATCGGTAGATCCGCCACCCAGCTGGAACACCAGCGCGAGATGGCAGACCTATTCAAGGATGGCACGCTGACGCCGACGGGGATGGCGAAGTCGATAGCATGGCGCGAGCGCTGGTCCGGATCAGGAGACTCCAGCCCTCCCGGATATCCGGAAGTTATTGAAGCCAAGCATGAC
>NZ_CAJGBM010000043.1:0-3568 GCF_904426495.1 Pseudomonas sp. OF001
AGTCAGCGTGACCCGGGCAGTCAACGTGAGCGTAGTGACGAATGGCGGAATCGTACTCGACGTGCGAGGTGTTGATGGTGATACCGCGCGCCTTCTCTTCCGGAGCGTTGTCGATCTGGGAGAAGTCGCGAGCGGAACCACCCCAGGTCTCGGCGCAGACCTTGGTCAGCGCAGCGGTCAGCGTGGTCTTGCCATGGTCGACGTGACCGATGGTGCCGACATTGACGTGCGGTTTGGAACGTTCAAATTTCTCTTTAGCCATCGAGACACTCTCCGGTCGAGGAACTGGAAAAACTGCCCACATAGAACAAAGGCAGATATTTTCATATCTGCCTTTGTCTGTTTGGAGCTCATGAGCGGATTTGAACCGCTGACCTCACCCTTACCAAGGGTGTGCTCTACCAGCTGAGCTACATGAGCGAAGCGCTGTGCACGAACAACAAAACTGGAGCGGGTAGCGGGAATCGAACCCGCATCATCAGCTTGGAAGGCTGAGGTTCTACCACTGAACTATACCCGCGGAGCTTGCAGCTCACGCTTAATCTGGTGGAGGGGGAAGGATTCGAACCTTCGAAGTCGATGACGTCAGATTTACAGTCTGATCCCTTTGGCCACTCGGGAACCCCTCCAGAGGGTGCGGCATTCTTAACGTCTGCCCAGCCAATGTCAAGCGATTTTCATCTCTCTTGACCCTTTCGAAGCGCTGCCTGGCAGTGCGTCTCAAGTGGTGCGCATCATAAGTGCTTTTTCAGCGATGCGCAACCCCCGAGCATGAGATAAGTTGATGTTTTAGATCGGAAAAGTCGGCCTGCAGGCGTTGCACCACCGCCCCATCCACCAGGCGCTGGTCCTTTTCCGCCACCCGGACCCAGTACTCCTGGTAGATCCGCGGTAGTTCGCGCAGCTGTGGAGCGTACCCGCTGGCTCGCAGCTTGTCGGCCACGCTCACGGCAGCGTCCAGACGGGGGAACACCCCCAGCAATATGCCGTTGGCCATCTCGCCCTCGGTGATCAGGTAGCTGTCGACTCCGCGCGCCTGCAACTCGCGCAGCTGCCGCAGGGAGGCTTGTCGCGAGGCAAGGGGCGGGATGTACACCCAGTGATCGCTGCCGAACGACGCCTCGGCGGATACCACCCGGACGGCAATGTCGAGACTCAGCAGGCGCTGCTCGAGCTGGCGGGCCCTCTCCATGCTATTGAAGCCGCCCAGTACCAGGCAGCGCGCGACAGACTCCTCCGAGCTTCCGCCCGTGCCGGCCATGCCTGCTGTCGCGGCAGCCTGCTGAGCCTCCGCCAGCAGGCGCAGCGACTGGGCCGGAGCAACGGCCGCGGTTGGCGTCCGCATGGACAGCGACAGCTCACCTCCGGCACTGGGCGCCAGACGATGCTGCCAGACGAAAAGACCGACATTCAGAAGCAACAACAACAGAAACACCCAGCGCATGCACTCAACTCCGCTCGATCGGACAGGCCAGCGCCAAACCGATGAATACGAGATCCGGCCGGCATTTTGACTGCGGCCAGACATCGGCAACCAAGGCGGCATCCCCTCCCGTCAGGAACACCTCGAAATCCCCGCCCAGCAATTCTCCCGCCGCAGCACACTGTTCGCGGACAAAACCACGCAGCATCAGCAGACAGCCGCGCTCCACCGCCTCCGCCGTGGAACGGCCCGGCAGCAGCTCGCCACCGGCCTGTGCCGCCTCGCCGTCTTCGTAGCGGATCCGCCGCGTGTGGCCGCGCAGTTGGGCACGCATCAGCGGCAGGCCCGAACAGATGTAGCCGCCCAGATGCTGCCCATCGACGCTGACGAGGTCTGCCGTCACGGCCGTCCCCAGGTCAATCACCAGACAGGCCTTGCCGGCCAGATGGTAGCCGCCAAGGATCGCCAGCCAGCGATCCAGTCCGAGACGCGCATACTCGCGGTAACCGTTGCGCACTCCAGCACACCGGACGGCAGCACTGGCCTGGAGGATACGCAGTTCGCCCCCCCTACTGACCTCGTCGAGCAACTGGCGGGTCTCTTCATCGCTGCGCACGCTGACGATCCGGCACCAGCGAAGCGGCGCCCCGTCGAGCCTATCCAGCTGAGCACGCAGTTCGGCCGCCGTTTCCGCCGTCCCTTCCAGCACGGGATCCGCGCCGTCAGCCGGCAGCACACGCCACTTGATCCGTGTATTTCCGCAATCCAGCTCAAGAATCATGCTGCAGCCTCAGGCTCAGCTCGCCGCCGCTATACACCTGCTCGGCGCCTTCGACCAACAGCCGCAGGCCTCCGTCGCCAGATACTCCCAGCGCGGTGCCAGCCACCTCGTGCACGCCACTGATCAGGCGCACCTCCCGCCCCTGCCACAGGTGATAGCGCTCCCACTCCTGGTGAAAGGCGGCAAAGCCCTGCTCCCGATGCATGGTCAGGGCCTGCTCGAGCTGCTCGGCCAGAACGATGGCTAGCTCGTTGCGATCCACGGTGCGCCCGATCTCCCTCTGCATTGACGTCCACGCCTGATCGATGCCCTCTTCATGCAGCATATTGGCATTGATGCCGATGCCGATCACCACATGGCAGATGTCCGCCGGATCGCCATTGAGTTCGAGCAGGATGCCCGCAATTTTCTTTCCGGACGCCAGCAGGTCATTCGGCCATTTCAGCCCAATCTCGCGCACACCTAGCTGGCGCAGCGTGCGCAGCACCACCAAACCGACCACGAGGCTCAGCGCCTGCAACTGGGTGCTCGAGCGATCGATGCGGATGACCTGGGAAAAATACAGATTCGTACCATAGGGGCTCACCCAATGGCGCCCCCTCCGCCCCCGCCCCATGCTTTGCGCCTCGGCCAGTACCACATAAGGAGGCTCGAGATAGCCCAGCTGGCGTAGGGCCAAAGCATTGGTGGAGTCGACACGCTCCTCGATCAGGACCCGCTGGCGCGGTAAGCGCTGGCTGAGCAACTCAGCCGACAGCAGGCTCAGGGGCTGCTCCAGGCGGTAGCCTTTACCGCGAATCCGTTGCAGACATACGCCATAGTCCTGCTCCAGCTGCTGCAGCTGCTTCCATACCGCACTGCGGCTGATCCCCAGCTGCGCGCCCAGCGCCTCTCCGGAATGAAAGCGCCCGTCCGCCAATAGACGTAATAACTGCAAGATTTCCACCTCGTATCAGCACGCCTGCACGATGATAAACGCCAGGGACAGCAACCGCGAGTCTTGGACCGAAAAGACGAAACCCCGACCAGCGTGGCTGATCGGGGTTTCTGTATAGGTGCTTGACGATGACCTACTCTCACATGGGGAAGCCCCACACTACCATCGGCGATGCGTCGTTTCACTGCTGAGTTCGGGATGGGATCAGGTGGTTCCAACGCTCTATGGTCGTCAAGCAATTCGGTTGGGGCATCGCCATGGCGCTACCCCGAATTGGGCAAGTGATAGTGTATCAGATTTGGTAATTTGCGGTTCTGCAAGCTTTCGGCCTGTCGCACCCACTGTGATCCTGGGATCGCAGATTGTTTGGGTGTTATATGGTCAAGCCTCACGGGCAATTAGTACTGGTTAGCTCAACGCCTCACAA
>NZ_CAJGBM010000044.1:0-3373 GCF_904426495.1 Pseudomonas sp. OF001
TGGGTATACGGATTTAATGGTTGATGGGGCACCTTCACCCCATCAATCTGATACCACCCTCAGATGGTTGATAGATCGACTCCGTAGTTGAGTTCCTCTGCGAAGTCCGGCAGTCCGTAACCGATGGTTTTCTTGTAGAAAGGAGAGACCTTCGCAGTCGGTGCCTTCTTCTTGTGCTTCGTGGTGTAGAGCATTCGTGCCCGCATCACCTCGAAGGAGTAACCGCGCCCTTCACGGTTCTTGTCCTTGGCCAGTCGGTTGATGGACTCCGTGTAAGCGTTGGTGACGGGCATGTCCGTCTCGAAGTAGGTCATGGTCTCTTCGCGCCAGTTTCCCACTGCCCTGACCAGATCGCTCCAGACTTCCTTTTGGCCCTTCGGGATGGTGGCTATCCACTCGTCCAGGGCGGCTTCTGCCTGGAGCCGTGTGGTGGCGTCCCAGATGCCGTAGAAGCGCTCCTTGTGCTCGTAGGCGGCCAGCAGTTGCGGGAACGCGCCTGTCCAGGTCTCCATGATGAGGCGCTCCCGGTCTGAGACTTCGTGAGCGCGTTTCAGCAGGATTTTCCGGTCTCCCTTGAGAGTCCGGCTCTGGGACGGTTTCAGCTCCTTTCTGAGGCCCTTGCGCACTCTCTCTAGGGCATCGTTGGCCATGCGCACCACATGGAACTTATCGACCACGATACGGGCCTGGGGCAGCACAGCCTTGACCGCTGCCCGGTAGGGGTTCCACATGTCCATGCTGACGATCTCGACCTTCTGCCGGTCTTTCAGCTTCATCAGGTAGTTGGTCACCACGTCCTGGCGGCGGGTGGCCAGCAGGTCGAGCAGGGTTCGCTCCTCAATGTTGGTCAGAATGCAGCGGTAGCGCTTGTTCAGGTATAGCTCGTCAATGCCCAGGATGCGGGGCGTCTCGAAGCGGTGCCAGCGCCCCAGGAACTCGGCGCGGGCGTTGAAGTGTCGCGCACCGTCTTCTCGTCCAGGCCGGTCTGTGCCGCCACAAAGGTGTAGGGGTGGTTGAAGGATTCCTTCTCCACGTACTCATGCAGCCGCAGTGTCATACGGAATCCGTCCACCATCTCCGGTAGCTGGGGCCTGAATGTTGTCTTGCAGGCCCGGCAGGTGTATCGGCGGCGGACCACCCAGAGAGTGACCCGCTTGCCGTGGATGGGCAGATCACGATAGGGAACGTCACGCTTGCCGAACCGTACGAACTCACCCTGCACGCCGCATTCCTCGCAGGCGATGGGATCGGGCACGTCCACCTGGAAGTGCATTTCGTCGTCGGTTGATTTGCAGCCCAGTACTTGGTATTGCGGCAGGTGAAGGATGTTGTCGGGAATTTCGGTCATGGTGTTGTATAGGCGTAGGTGTCAGTCAGATCCATCCGGCTCGGCATTGGTGTTTGCTTTTTTACCCAACAAGCTGCTGGAAACGAAAAGTAAGGCACCGAGGACAATTGCAATATCAGCCAGGTTGAAGGCCGGCCAATGCCAGTCTCGCCAATAGAAATCAAAGGAATCCACAACATAGCCGCGAAAGACCCGGTCAATCAGGTTGCCCATGGCGCCACCGAGGATAAGACTGTAAGCGATGGCTTCTCCTTTATGACGATTTTCAAGGATCAGCTTGATCAGAAAAATCGAGACCACTACCGCGATTCCGATAAAAAAGTAGCGCTGCCAGCCTCCACCATTCGCAAAAAGACTGAATGCGGCACCGGTGTTCCATAGGTGCACCCAGTTAAAGAACGGGGTCACCGAAACATACTCGCCATAGGCCATTGATTGCTGCACCAGCCACTTTACAGCCTGATCAGACGCTGCCAGCAGGCCCGATATGGACAATAGGGCATACGGCGAGAGCTTTTTGCCAATAATGAGCATTATTTAACCCTTCAACGCCAAAATGCGTCTGGCACCGTTAAGTACAATGCCCCCCGCGATGGTGCCGATAATCAGATCCGGATAATTGGAACCGGTCCACGCGACCAGGGCGCCGGCGGTGATGACCCCCAGGTTGATCACCACGTCGTTGGCCGAGAATATCCAGCTTGCCTTCATGTGCGCCCCGCCTTCCCGATGTTTGGATATGAGCAGCAGACAACTGGTATTGGCAATCAATGCGACGAATGCGATAGCCATCATCACCAGCGATTCAGGCTCACTACCGAATACAAAGCGTCTCACCACCTCTACGAGCACGCCCACAGCCAAGATCAGTTGCAGTACACCAGCAAGATGCGCGGCACGTACCTGCATTTTCACGCTATGTCCAACCGCATAAAGGGCAAGCCCGTACACCGCCGCATCGGCAAAATTGTCCAGGGATTCTCCAATCAGGCCGGTGGACTGGGCGATCAGACCGGCAGTCATTTCCACCACGAACAGAAGTGCATTGATGCCGAGCAACCAGCGCAGGGTCCCGGATTCTTGCTTAGCAGAAGCTGCCGAAAACTCGGCGGCCTTGATGGTCTCCGGATTTGCAGCGACGGTTTCCTGAAGCGAGGCGCCTAGCCCCAAGGTCTTCAGTTTCGAGGTGACGGGCTCGACCTCGCCGTCATGCACGACCTTCAGCCGGCGGTTCGACAAGTCGAAGGACAGCGCCCGAATCTCCTCAAAGCCGTTCAGGGCTAGGCGAATCATTCGTTCTTCTGATGGACAGTCCATCTTCGGCACGGCATAAACACTGACCCATCTCCCTGGCGCCTCGGAGGAGGCCTGTATATCGGTATCCGCTGCGGACGTTGCATCACCGCCACAGGCGCCACCACAGGATTTGCTCATGATACGACTCCACTTGAACAATGTTGTGGTACCATTTAAAACTATAAAGCTACTATAAGGTCAATAGAGTAAAGAATCCGTTGGGGAGGAGGCTGATGCGCATTGGTCAGTTGGCGCAGTTGGTAGGGGTCGAAACACAGACGATCCGCTTCTATGAACAGCAGGGCTTGTTGCCGCCGCCTGATCGGCAGGACAACGGTTACCGTGTCTATACCGAGAAGCATGGTGAGGGGCTGGCCTTCATCCGTCGCTGCAGAATCCTGGGCCTGTCACTGGCTGAGATTCACGAACTACAGAGCTATCAGGACGACCCTCATCAGCCTTGTACCGCCGTCAACGCCTTGCTCGATGATCACATCTCTCATGTGCGGTCGCAGATAACCGCTCTGCAAGCGCTTGAGAAACAACTCGTTTCACTGAGAGCGAGTTGCAACGATGACCGGGAAGTTGAGGCGTGTGGGGTTCTTGCTGGAATTAGCGAAGGAAACATGCACCAGCAGTAGGTGAAGCATCAACCAGATAATCCGATGAGATGCCGGTCTGTCTCACTCTCATGCAAAGGTAAGATCAACCATTTAATCCGCTTACCCA
>NZ_CAJGBM010000045.1:0-167996 GCF_904426495.1 Pseudomonas sp. OF001
GCCTTTCAATCTGTCAAGCGTTTTTCGAAAATTTTCTTTCCGAATCAACCGCTTGCGCTTCAGCGAAGAACTCGACCACCGAAGCGAGGGAGATGAATCATACAGCAACCAGAGCCACTGTCAACACTTCTAGATTTTCGGGAGTTGATCTTGCCCTTCACGGGCACCCTGTGGGCTACTGCCCGCATCACGGACGCACCTCGCCTGCCATCAGCAGTCGTTTCCGCATCATCCAGAGGTTCGACAGGGCAAACAGAGTGACCAGTTGGGCCGTGTTCTTCGCCAACCCACGGAAACGCACCTTGGTGTAGCCGAACTGGCACTTGATCACCCGGAACGGATGCTCAACCTTGGCGCGCGTCTGGGCCTTGGTCTTCTCGATCTGGCGAATCACGCGCCCGAGCAGGCTGCGCTTGCCGAGCGACTTGTAGGTACTGCGGCGAGCGGCAACCGACCAGATGACTTCACGGCCTTCATGCTCGGCACGCTTTTCGACGCCGGTATAACCGGCGTCAGCGCAGACATACGACTCTTCACCGTGCAGCAGTTTGTCGAGCTGAGTGACATCCGCCACGTTGGCTGCCGTGCCGATCACGCTGTGTACCAGCCCCGAGTCGTCGTCGACGCCGATGTGTGCCTTCATGCCGAAGTAGTACTGGTTGCCCTTCTTGGCCTGGTGCATCTCCGGATCACGCTTGCCATCCTTGTTCTTGGTCGAGCTGGGCGCATGGATGATGGTCGCGTCGACGATGCTGCCCTGGCGCAACAGCAGACCGCGCTCGCCCAGGTAGCCATTGATGACTTCCAGGATCTGGCTGGCCAGTTCGTGCCGCTCCAGCAGACGGCGGAAGTTGAGGACGGTGGTTTCGTCCGGAATCCGATCCAGGTGCAGTCCAGCGAAGTGGCGCAGGATCGTCACCTCGTAGAGGGCTTCCTCCATCGCCGGATCGCTGTAGCCGAACCAGTTCTGCATGAGGTGCACACGCAGCATGGCAGCCAGCGGATAGGCCGGACGCCCACCTTCGCCTCTCGGGTAGTACGGCTCGATCAGCGCCGTCAGCGCCTGCCAGGGCACGACCTGATCCATCTCGATCAGGAAGCGCTCACGGCGGGTCTGTTTGCGCTTGCCGGCGTACTCGGCATCGGCGAAAGACAGCTGCTTCATGCAAGGGAACTCCAGAGGGGCTGGCGGGCCATTTCACCAGATCGGGAAGTGTTTTTCAGACCTTCCCTAGACGCCTAACAAAAAACAGACACCAATTGGTGCATAACACCCCGAACGGGACTGATGGATAAAACTCCGCCAGAGAAACGGAAAACCGCTCTGAGACGCAGCTTTGACAAGAGTGATGGTGGTGAAGGTAGGTTATGCACCATGGCGCCAAGTCCCTTTGTGTGCGCTGATGACAGGTGCCGAGAGTAGCGCGGGGCGCAAGTGCAACACAACCTGAGGAAGTCCCCGCCCATGGCCACGGACGGGGACGAGAGAGAAAGCGCCCTACCCCACCCGCACCTGCGGATTGACCCTGTGCCGCGGCGTGCCGCCGAGCAGCGCGCGCTCCAGGTTGTCCAGCGCCAGCTCGGCCATCGCCTGGCGCGTCTCGTGGGTGGCCGAACCCACGTGCGGCAGGGTCACCACGTTGGACAGGGCGAACAGCGGCGACTCGCGCAGCGGCTCCTTCTCGTAGACGTCGAGGCCTGCGGCGCGGATCTGGCCGTTCTGCAGCGCCTCGATCAGCGCTGCCTCGTCGACCACCGGGCCGCGGGCGACGTTGACCAGGATGGCGCCCGGCTTCATCAGCGCCAGCTCGCGGCGGCCGATCAGCTGGCGGGTCGCGGCGCTGAGCGGCACCACCAGCACCACGAAGTCGGCCTCGCCGAGCAGCTCGTCGAAGCCGCAGTAGCGCGCGCCCAGTTCCTGCTCCAGTTGCGGCTTGCGGCTGTTGCCGCTGTACAGCACCTCCATGTTGAAGCCGAAGCGGCCGCGGCGGGCGATGGCCGCGCCGATGTTGCCGAGGCCGAGGATGCCCAGGGTCTTGCCGTGCACGTCGCTGCCGAACTGCGCCGGGCCGACCGGGGCCTGCCAGTGGCCGGCCTTGACCCAGGCGTCCAGCTCCGGAACCCGCCGCGCGGCGGACATCAGCAGGGTGAAGCCGAGGTCGGCGGTGGTCTCGGTGAGCACGTCCGGGGTGTTGGTGAGCAGGATGCCGCGCTCGTTCAGATAGGCGAGGTCGTAGTTGTCGTAGCCCACCGAGATGGTCGAGACGACCTCCAGCTGGCCGGCGCGTTCTAGCTGGGCGCGGCCGAACGGCCGGCCGACGCCGAGCAGGCCGTGGGCCTCGGGCAGCGCCGCGGCGTACTGGGCTTCGATGTCGCCGGCCGGGTCGAGCAGGGTGACGTTGAAGTTGTGCCGCAAGCGTTCCTGGTGTTCGGGGCTGAGGCGGCTGAAGACGAAGACGTTCTTGCTCATGGCGTTCCTGCGCGGCTGATCCGGGGAAACAAGGCAGCAAGGATTGCCCGGATACGGCGGCCGGTCCAGCCCCGCCGCATCCGGGAGCGCCGGAGCGGTCCTGCGCAGTGCGGTGGCCTGCCGGCGCCGCCCTGCGCCGGTTTCGGTTCCGGGCTGGACTCAGCCGGCCTTCTTCAGGCCCAGCTTGTCGGCGTCGGTCAGCGGGCTGCGCGCCTCGGGGCTGGGCTTGATGGCGCGGCTGGTTTCGCCGCTGACCGACACCGGGATCTCGCCGTGTACGGTGGTGCGGCGCACCACGCGGCGGGCGTTGCCGTAGTCGTCGACGGCGATATGCTGGGTGACGCGGTTGTCCCATACCGCCAGGTCGCCCTTGCTCCAGCGCCAGCGCACGATGTTCTCCAGCTTGACGATGTGCGCCTGGAACAGCTCGAGCAGCGTGCGCGAGTCGCGCGAGCTGAGGCCGACGATCTTCTGCGCGAAGTGGCCGAGCAGCAGCGCCTTCTCGCCGGTTTCCGGATGCACGCGCACCAGCGGGTGCTCGGTCTCGTAGTAGACCGAGGTGAAGTCCTCGCGGAAGCGCAGGTGCTGCTCGACCCCGGCCAGCTCCTTGGGCGAGGCATAGTCGTAGACGTTGGTGTGGCGGGCCCACAGGCTGTCGGCCAGCTGCTTGAGCGGCGCCGGCAGCTCGTCGTAGGCGGTCACCGCATTGGCGAACACGGTGTCGCCGCCGAACTCGGGGACCACCTCGCCGCGCAGCAGGGTGATCTTCGGATAGTCGGCGAGGAAGGTGATGTCGGCGTGCCAGGAGTTGGCGCGAGAGCGCTCGGAGTCCACCTCGAGGATGCCAGCGGTGTTGGCCGCGGTATGTGCGGTGGGGTGCACCGAAAGGTCGCCGAAGCGGCGGCCGAAGGCTTCCTGCTCCGCGTCGCTGAGGTGCTGCTCGGGGAAGAACAGCGCCTTGTGCTTGAGCAGCGCCTGGTAGAGCTCGGCGAACTGCGCGTCGCTGAGGTCGGTGACGCGCACGCCCTTGACGGTGGCGCCGATGCGGCCGGTGATGGGTTGGATGCTGAGGCTCATGTCGGTTCTCCCTGGCGGTGATGCCCGCCGATCTCGTTGGCAAAGCAAAGGTTGTCTGTCAGGTTTCAGCTGGCGGCGCGCTGCTGGCGCTGCCGGACGTACTGGTTTTCCGGCCGGGCCAGGCCGAAGTGCTCGCGCAGGGTGGTGCCGGCGTACTCGGTGCGGAACAGCCCGCGGCGGCGCAGCTCCGGCACCACCAGCTCGATGAAGTCCTCGAGGCCGCCCGGCAGCCACGGCGGCATGACGTTGAAGCCGTCGGCGGCGCCGTTCTCGAACCACAGCTGGATCTGGTCGGCGACCTGTTCGGCGGTGCCGACCACCGTCCAGTGGCCGCGGGCGCCGGCGATGCGCAGGTACAGCTCGCGGATGCTCAGGTTGTCGCGCGCGGCCAGATCGAGCAGCAGCGCCTGGCGGCTCTTGCCGCCGTTGGTTTCCGGCAGGTCCTGCGGCACCGGGCCATCGAGGTCGTAGCCGGACAGGTCGGCGCCGATCATTCCCGAGAGCAGCGACAGGCCGACCTGCGGGTGGATCAGCTCCTGCAGCTGCCGGTACTTGGCCTCGGCCTCTTCCTCGGTATGGCCGACGATGGCGAGGATGCCGGGGAGGATCTTCAGCTCCTGCGGGCTCCGGCCGTACCTGGCCAGGCGGCCCTTGACGTCGGCATAGAAGGCCTGCGCGCTTTCCAGGCTCTGGTGGGCGGTGAAGATCGCCTCGGCGGTGCGCGCGGCGATCTCCTTGCCGGCCTCGGAGGAACCGGCCTGCACCAGCACCGGGTAGCCCTGCGGCGAGCGCGCCACGTTGAGCGGCCCCTTGACCCGGAAGTGCTTGCCCCGGTGATCGAGCACGTGCAGCCTGGCCGGATCGAAGAACTGGCCGCTGGCCTTGTCGCGGACGAAGGCGTCGTCCTCCCAGCTGTCCCACAGGCCCTTGACCACGTCGAGGAACTCGCCGGCGCGCTCGTAGCGCAGGGCATGCTCGAGGTGCTCGTCGCGGTTGAAGTTCTGCGCCTCGGCCAGGGTGTTGGAAGTCACCTGGTTCCAGCCGGCACGGCCATTGGAGATCCAGTCCAGCGAGGCGAACTTGCGCGCCAGGTGGTAGGGCTCGTTGAAGCTGGTGCTGACCGTGCCGATCAGGCCGATGCGCTCGGTCACCGCGGCCAGCGCCGACAGCAGGGTGAAGGGTTCGAGGAAGGAGGCCCGCGCATTGCGCGATGCCGCCTCCAGGCTGCCGCTGCCGAAATTGGCCGCCACGCCGTCGGCGACGAACACGGCATCGAACTTGGCGGCTTCGGCCAGTCGGGCGACCCGCAGGTACTCCCGGAAGTCCACCTCGGCGCCGGCCGGCACGTCCGGGTGACGCCAGGCGGCGATGTGATGGCCGGTGGCCATCAGGAAGGCATTCAGACTCAATTGACGCTGGCTCATGGGGCTCCCTGTCGGTCGAGAAGGTTCGGATCGCCGCCCGTTGCGGCGCTGACAGGGTGATTGCAGCAAGCGTGCCAATTGCATGAAGCCCGCATATTCAGCGCTTTTAGCGGCCTCTTGCCGTGCAACTGTTGGATTTTGCGCAGCAAAGGCCGCGTTCTGCCGATTTTTCGCCAGCAGTACGGGCAACAGCTCACATTCAAAATCTGGAATATAGAAAGTAAATTTGATTATTTTTAAATATAAGCATGTGCCGCTACAGTCCTGCCGGATCGAGAACCCGTAGCAAGCGAGGCCGCCATGAACGCACCCGTCCTGACTCTGGCTCCCCATGAGAACAGCCGCGAGGAAATCCGGGCCAAGGCGCTGCTGTTCGCCGACATCCGCTCCCAGCAACTGCTGGAACAGGCCGAGCTGGTCGCCGCCAGCCCCGTGCCCGTGCTGATCCACGGCGAAACCGGCACCGGCAAGGAACTGCTGGCCCGTCACCTGCACAAGCGCAGCGGCCGCAAGGGGCCGTTCGTGGCGGTGAACGGCGCGGCGATCAACGAAAGCCTGGCCGAGAGCGAATTCTTCGGCCACGAGGCCGGCGCCTTCACCGGCGCCAACGGCCGCCGCGAGGGCTGGTTCGAGGCCGCCCAGGGCGGCACCCTGTTCCTCGACGAGATCGGCGACCTGCCGCTGGCGCTGCAGGTCAAGCTGCTGCGCGTGCTGCAGGAGCGCGAGGTGGTGCGCGTCGGCGGACGCAAGCCGATCCCCATCGACGTGCGCATCGTCACCGCCACCCACGTCGACCTGCAGTCGGCGATCAGCGCCGGGCGCTTCCGCGAGGATCTCTACTACCGGCTGAACATCGTCACCCTGCGCATTCCGCCGCTGCGCGACCGGCCCGGCGACATCCTGCCGCTGGCCCGGCACTTCCTCGGCCAGTTCGCCCGCGAGCACGCCCGCCCGCTGCCCGAGCTGAACGCCGACGCCGTGCAGCGCCTGCTGGCGCACAGCTGGCCCGGCAACATCCGCGAGCTGGAGAACACCCTGCTGTCCGCCGCCCTGCTGGCCGGCGGGCCGCTGATCGAGGGACGCCATCTGCAGTTCAGCCGTCGGGCTGCGTCTGCCCCGGCTCCGACCACGACCGCTGGTGCGCCGGCTAACAATGCGAGCGCTCCGACCGACCCGCTCTGGCAGGGCATCCGCCAGCAGCTGCAGGAGCTGCTCGACCACGACCACCCGGAGCTGCTGGCGCGCTGGGAGGAACTGCTGGTCGAGACCACCCTCGCCCGCCACCACTTCAACCAGGTGCACAGCGCCGACCGCCTGGGCATCAGCCGCCACGCGCTGCGCACCCTGATGAAACGCTACGACCTGCTGCCACCACCGGCCGGCGCGCGCTACGGCAACGCCGGCTGAGGTCCGTTGCAGGGCGGCTCTCCGCCCGCCCGCGCTGGCGGGCGGGCTTCTGCGTGCTATCTGCTGCTGCGCCTGCTGCTGGCCTCGGGGCCGGTGCCCAGCCTGTCCAACCTGGCGGCGTCCGGAGCGCGGCGCTGCGGACTTTCCAACAGTTCGCTGCCGGCGCTGCGCAATTCGCCACAGCCTCGCCGAGCGCCGCGCCGCACGGCGCACCGTCGCCCGACCGGCGCCCCCTGCTCGCCAGCGGCAGAGCGCGCCAAACGGCCGCTTGCCGGCCTGTTATGTCGTTATGGCATTTTAATTTAATGATTTGAAAGACTTTGGCATAACACCTGCAACCACCCTTCCTGTACCCGCCGCGTCACCATCCGGCGCTCCGGCAAGCCCCCTTCGACGGAAACAGGAAGTCCCCCATGAAACGCAAACTGCTACTCCCCCTCGTCGCCGCCCTCGGCGCCAGCTGGTTCGGCGCCGCGCTCGCCGCCGAGCAACCCCAGGTGATCCGCTTCGGCCTGGCCACCGTCGGCAAGGGCGGCATTCCCTTCGCCTCCTCCAGCGTGACCAGCCTGGCCCACCAGCGCCAGGCCATCGAGAAGGAACTGGAAGCCGACGGCATCAAGGTCGAGTGGACCTACTTCAAGGGCGCCGGCCCCGCGGTCAACGAGGCGCTGGCCAACAAGCAACTCGATTTCGCCTGGCAGGGCGACCTGCCGGCGGTGATCGGCAAGGCCGGCGGCCTCAACACCAGACTGATCGCCGCCGACGGCCTGCTCGCCTCCAACTACCTGGTGGTGCCGGCCGATTCTCCGGCCAGGAGCCTGGACGATCTCAAGGGCAAGAAGGTGGCGCAGTTCAAGGGCACCAACCTGCAGCTGGCCACCGCGCGCACCCTCAAGCGCGAAGGCCTGCAGGACCGCGACTTCCGCACCATCAACATGGACTTCCCCACCGCCGCCGCGGCGCTGGCCTCCAAGGACATCGACGGCGCCTGGCTGTCCTCCACCGCCTTCGAGCTGCAGAAGAACGGCGTCGGCCGGATCATCTACGACACCCGCGCGGTGGACGCCCGCCTGACCCGCCAGACCCACGTGCTGGTCGACGGTGACTTCGAGCAAAAGCATCCCGAGATCGTGCAGAAGGTGGTCAACGGCCTGGTGAAGACCGCCGCCTGGGTGTCGGCACCGGAAAACGAGGACGCGGCGTTCGAGCTGTGGGCCAAGTCCGGCACTCCGGTCGACTCGCTGCGCGCCGAGCAGGGCGACCTCACCCTGGCGCGCCGCTACTCGCCGCGTCTCGACGAGTTCTTCGTCGACCGCTACCGCGCCACCGTCGCCGAATCCAAGGAGCTGGGTCTGCTGCGCGGCGACGTCAACGTGGCCGGCTGGGTCGAGCCCAGGTACGTCGAAACCGCCATCGAGCAGTTGGGCCTGCAGAAGCTGTGGCCGGAGTACGACGCTGCCAACCAGCCGCTGAGCCAGTGAGCCACGCATGACCACGACCACCGCCGGACTGGCGCACGGGCGCACCCTGGCCAGCTTCATCCTTCTGGCCACCCTGGCCGGCATCGGCGTCGGCCTTGCCAAGGTGACCACTGCGCTGTACGCCATCAGCCTGCAGGCCTCGCCACTGCAGCTGGGGCTGATCGCCGGGGCGCAGACCGCCGGCCTGCTGCTCACCAGCCTGCCGTGCGGCGTGCTGGTCGAGCGGCTCGGGCCGCTGCGCCTGTTCGTGCTCGGCAGCCTGCTGGCCGGCGCCGTCTACCAGCTGGTGCCGCTGGTGCCGCACCCGCTGTACCTGCTGGCGCTGACCCTGCTGGTGGGGCTGTGCATGCCATGCCGCTTCGTGTCGCTGAACACCGTGTTCATGCAGCAGCTGGCGCAGATGGGCGAGGCCCGCGCCGGCTGGTTCCGCGGCTCGCAGATGATCGGCCTGCTGCTGGTCGGCCCGACCCTGGCGGCGCTGCTGGTCGACTGGCGCGGCGCGGCCGGCAGCTGGAGCCTGATCGGCCTGGCCTTCGTGCTGCCGGCGCTGCTGGCGCCACTGGTGCTGCGCTTCTATCCAGCGCAGCGGCGCAGCGCCGAGCGCCTGAGCCTGGCCGCGCTCGGCCGGCAGTTCGGCCTGCTGCGCGGAGATGCCCAGCTGCGCGGCAACTGCCTGCTGGATTTCTGCGTGCAGGCGGCGGCGATGTTCTTCGCCTTCTTCATCGTCGCCATCACCGTGCAGGACTACGGCTGGTCGGCGCAGCAGGCCGCCGCCCTGCTCAGCGGCCACGGCCTGGCGTTCATCCTCGCGCTGTTCCTGCTCGGCCGGGTGTTCGGCGAGCGCAGCCGCAACGGTTTCGTCGCCAGCCTGCTGCTGTGCAGCGCCGCCCTGGCGACCCTCGGCCTCGGCCAGAGCGCGCCGCTGCTGTGGGCAGGCTCCCTGCTGCTCGGTGCCAGCCTGGGCATGCTGCAGGTGGCCACCCTGTCCAGCTACGCGCGCAGCGGCCTGCGCCTCGGCCACGGCCGGGTCGCCGGGCTGGCCGCGCTGGTCGGGCCGGCCGGCAGCATGAGCGGCTGCCTTCTCGGCGGCCTGCTCGGCGCCCGCTTCGGCCTGCAACCGCTGTTCCTGCTGTTCATCCTGCCGTTCGCCGCCTTCCTGCTGCGCCAGTTGCGCCGCCCGCTACCCGATCTTTCCGCCCGGAGGACTTCCCCATGAGCATGACCCGAGTCGCGGGAGCCCCGCGTTCGCTTCCCCACTGGCACTGGCCCGAGCTGGCCCGCCCGCTGAACTGGCTGGGCGTCAAGGCCAGTGCCCTGCTGCTGCCGGCCGCCCTGCTGCTGCTCTGGCACACCGCGGTGGCCCGCGACTGGGTGTCGGCGCAGATCCTGCCGCCGCCGGCGCTGGTGCTGCAGACCTTCCTCGACCTGCTGCGCAGCGGCGATCTGTGGTTCGAGCTGTCGATCAGCCTGCAGCGGGTGCTGATCGGCTCGCTGCTCGGCGGCCTGGTCGGCCTCGCCCTCGGCCTGTTGATGGGCCTGTCACGCCAGGTCGAGGCCTACCTGTGGCCGCTGTTCCAGGCCATCGCCCAGGTGCCGGTGCTCGGCTGGATTCCGCTGTTGATGATGCTGGTCGGCATCGACGAGGGGCTCAAGTACCTGGTGATCGCCAAGGCGGTACTGGTGCCGATGACCATCAACACCTTCGCCGGTATCCGCAACATCCCGCACAGCTACCTGGAAGTGGCGCAGGTGTATCGCTTCAACCTGGCGCAGCGCCTGCGCCGGGTGATTCTGCCGGCGGCGCTGCCGAGCATCTTCACCGGCGTGCGCTTCGCCCTGACCAAGGGCTGGATCGCCCTGGTCACCGTCGAGCTGCTCGCCTCCAGCGAGGGCATCGGCTACCTGATGGTCGACGGCCGGCAGATGTTCCAGCTCGACCTGGTGATCGTGGCGATGCTGGTGATCGGCCTGGTCGGCCTGCTGCTGGACAAGAGCCTGGCGCTGATCGAAACCCGCCTGCAGCGCTGGCAGCGCCAGGCGTTCTGAGGAGCACGACAACATGATCGACCTTGCGAAACGCTTTCCCCTGCTACAGCGCCGGCCCGATCTGCGCGGCTGGGTGGTGCCGGTCGGCCTGGTGCTGCTGTGGTGGCTGGCCACCGCGCTGCAGTGGGTGGACACCAAGCTGGTCGCCAGCCCGCCGGCGGTGCTCGACGCCTTCTGGCAGGCTGCGCGCGGCGGCGAGCTGTGGCACAACCTCGCCGCCAGCCTGCAGCGCAACCTCGCCGGCTTCGTGCTCGGCGGCCTGATCGGCCTGGCCTTCGGCAGCCTGCTCGGCCTGTCGCGGCTGGCCGAGCGACTGGTCGGCCCGACCTTCCACGCCGCCAAGCAGATCGCCCTGTTCGCCTGGATCCCGCTGCTATCGGCCTGGTTCGGCTTCGGCGAGCCGGCCAAGGTGGCGTTCATCGCCCTGGCGGTGTTCTACCCGGTGGCGCTGAACAGCTTCGAGGGCATCCGCGCCACCCGCGTAGAGCTGTACGAGGTGGCCCGCGTGCTCGGCCTGTCGCGCGCCCAGCGGCTGTTCAAGCTGGTGCTGCCCTCCGCCGCGCCGGCGATCTTCACCGGCCTGCACCTGGGGCTGATCTACGCCTGGCTGGCGACCATCGGCGCCGAATACTTCTTCTCTGCCGGCCCCGGCATCGGCAACACCATGATCGACGGCCGCGAGCATTTCGAGATGGACCAGGTGCTCTACGGCCTGGTGGTGGTCGGCGCCGTCGGCCTGCTGCTCAACCGCCTGGCCGCCTGGATCGAAACCCGCAGCCTGGCCTGGCGCGTGCGCCCCCATTGATTGAAGGAAGCAACCCATGAGCAAGACCGATTTCCTGACCCTCGACGGGGTCGACAAGCGCTTCGCGGTCAAGGACGGCGAACTCAGCGTGCTGGAGAACATAAGCCTGAACATCCGCCAGGGCGAGTTCATCAGCATCGTCGGCGGCAGCGGCTGCGGCAAATCCACCCTGCTGCGCCTGTTGGTCGGCCTCGAGGAAGCCAGCGCCGGCCGCCTGCTGCTCGACGGCGTGCCGATCCGCGGCACCGATCCCGAGCGCGGCATCGTGTTCCAGGACCACCGCCTGTACCCCTGGCTGAGCGTGGAGGACAACGTGCTGCTGGCACTGGCCAACTCGCCGCTGAGCCAGGCCGAGCGGTTGGACACCGTGCATCGGCACCTCGAGCTGGTCGGCCTGCAGAACTTCACCCGCGCCTATCCCGCGCAGCTGTCCGGCGGCATGAGCCAGCGCGTGGCGATCGCCCGCGGCCTGGTCAACCGGCCGAAGATCCTCCTGCTCGACGAACCCTTCGGCGCCCTCGACGCCCTCACCCGCGCCCAGCTGCAGGAAGAGCTGGCGCGCATCTGGCTGGCCGAGGGCATCACCACCGTGCTGGTCACCCACGACGTCGACGAGGCGGTGCTGCTCGGCGACCGGGTGGTGGTGATGGAGCCGCGGCCGGGGCGGATCAAGCGCATCGTCGAGGTCGACGTGGCGCACCCGCGCCGCCGCGAGGACTACCGCCTGGCCGAGCTGCGCAACGACATCCTGCAGGACTTCAGCCAGCACCAGGCCGCGCCGCTGCTGCACCCGCAGCACGAACAGCGCGCCTTCCGCAGCTACGCCATGGCCTGGTAGCGCGCGGTCGAGGCGGCACCGTTCGCGCGCCCGCAGGCCTCTTTCACCCTGAACCAAGCGCCGCCGGCAGGTCCGGCGGCGCCTTTTCACGCCCAGATTTTTATATTCAAAATAGACATTAAATTCAAATTAATAATTCTTTTTGGAATTACAAAAGTTCGCTTAGCCTAGCTCTCGCCGACAACAACGTCGCTTCATCAGTCGGCCAGTGACAGCCCATTCGACCACGAAACGCCCGCACGGCCGCCTCATCCAGCATTCGATCATCTGGAGCATCGAGCAATGAACAAGTCCACTCTGGCCCTGGCCATTGTGGCGGGCATCGTGGGTCTGCCGTCCGTGCAGCAGGCGTCCGCCGCAGGTTTCATCGAAGACAGCAAGGCCAGCCTCGGCCTGCGCAACTTCTACTTCAACCAGGATATCCGCGACGCCAATGCGCCGTCGGTCAAGGAGTGGGGCCAGGGCTTCGTTCTCAACTACACCTCCGGCTATACCCAGGGCACCGTGGGCGTCGGTGTGGACGCACTCGGCCTGCTCGGCGTCAAGCTCGACTCCGGCGGCCGCTTCGGCAAGGCCGGCATCGAGCGCAGCCCCAGCCAACTGTTCCCGCTGGAAAGCAACGGCAAGGCGGCGGACGAGTTCAGCCATCTCGGCCTGACCGGCAAGCTGCGCGTGTCCAAGACCGAGGCGCGCCTCGGCACCCTGCTGCCCAAGCTGCCGGTGGTGGTCTACAACGACGGCCGCCTGCTGCCGCAGACCTACGAGGGCGGCCAGATCACCTCCAACGAAATCGACAACCTGACCCTGATCGGCGGCCAGCTGGAGCACACCAAGCTGCGCGCCTCCAGCGACCGCGAGAGCCTGAGCGCCGCCGGCCCCAACAAGCCGAACACCAACAAGTTCTACTACGGCGGCGCCGACTACCGCATCGGCAAGAACCTGCTGCTGCAGTACTACTACGGCAACCTCGAGGACTACTACGAGCAGCATTTCCTCGGCCTGACCCATACCCTGGCCCTGCCCTTGGGCAGCCTGGTCAGCGACCTGCGCTATTTCGACAGCAGCTCCGACGGCAAGAACGCCAGCGCCGCCGGGCGCGCCGAGGGCTGGTCGGTGGGCGGCGACCTCGGCCGGCCGGCCGGCGACCCGCACAAGGGCGAGATCGACAGCCAGCTGTCGAGCGCCCAGTTCACCTGGAAGGTCGGCGGCCACGCCTTGGGCCTCGGCTATCAGCACAACGGCGGCGACAGCATCCTCGGCCTGCTCAACCAGGGCGCCGGGGTCAGCGGCTACACCATCGCCGAGCGGCAGATCGGCGGCTTCCGCGCGCCGGGCGCCGACGTGTGGATCGCCTCCTATGCCTACGACTTCGCCGCCCTCGGCGTACCTGGCCTGACCGCCAAGGCGATCTACAACAAGGGCGTCAACTACGACGTGGCCAACAGCTCCGGCGATGTCGGCGAATGGGAGCGCGACCTGCGTCTCGACTATGTGGTGCAGAGCGGCGCACTCAAGGGCCTCGGCTTTGCCTGGCTGAACGCTTCGCTGCGCAGCGACCTCGCCAGCCAGCGCGACGTCGACGAGAACCGCCTGATCGTCAGCTACAGCCTGCCGCTGCTGTAAGCCCGCTCGGCAGCGACAGCGCCCTGCTGCCACCGACAAAGCCCGGCGGGATTCTCCGTCGGGCTTTTGCCGCTCCGCCGCTTCAGGCGACTGCAGGCCAGCATGGAAGAAGCAAGCAGTCGCTTCATCGGGCAACCCCTGGGGGCAGGACAAAGAAAAGCGGGACTATAGGAAAGCCCGCTTATTCCATAAAAGAACATTTTGTTTCTTGACTAGTTCCTGGATGCATAAGCAAGTCCGGGCCTGACGGCCAGCCTGATATTTCCAAAAAGAATTAGAAAATAGAAATTTATTCTTTTTAATCCTGAAAAATCCTGCGCATAGTGACCTCCACCCAAGGACATCCCCTTCTGAGGAGCAGAACCATGAGCATCCGCCTCGGCGACATCGCCCCCGACTTCGAACAGGAATCCAGCGTCGGCCGCATCCGTTTCCACGAGTGGCTCGGCGACAGCTGGGGCATCCTGTTCTCCCACCCGGCCGACTTCACCCCGGTGTGCACCACCGAGCTGGGCTTCACCGCCAAGCTGAAGGACGAGTTCGCCAAGCGCGGCATCAAGGCCATCGCCCTGTCGGTCGACCCGGTGGACTCGCACCTCAAGTGGATCGAGGACATCGAGGAGACCCAGGACACCCAGGTCAACTTCCCGATCCTGGCCGACGCCGACCGCAAGGTCTCCGACCTCTACGACCTGATCCACCCGAACGCCAACGACACCCTGACCGTGCGCTCGCTGTTCATCATCGACCCGGCCAAGAAGGTACGCCTGATCATCACCTACCCGGCCAGCACCGGGCGCAACTTCCACGAGATCCTGCGGGTGATCGACTCGCTGCAGTTGACCGACCACCACAAGGTCGCCACCCCGGCCAACTGGCAGGACGGCGACGAGGTGGTGATCGTGCCCTCGCTCAAGGACGAGGCGGAGATCCAGCAGCGCTTCCCCAAAGGCTACCGCGCGGTGAAGCCCTACCTGCGCCTGACCCCGCAGCCGAACCGCTGAGTTTCGACACCCAGGTTTCAACCCTCAAGCCACGCATGGGGTTCGGGGCCTGCCAGGCAGAACAGGCCCATTTTTTATTCACACGAGAAGGAAACAGCGATGCTGGTCGTATCCCTTTCCGGCAGTCCCTCGCAGCAGTCGCGCTCCGCCGGCCTGCTGGAGTGGTCGCGCCGCTGGCTGAGCGCGCGCGGCGTCGAGGTGGTCAGCTTCGACGTGCGCGACTTCGCCGCCGAGGACCTCCTCTACGGGCGCTTCGACAGCCCGCAGGTGGTCGAACTGGCCGAGCGCGTGCGCGCCGCCGATGGCCTGCTGGTCGCCACGCCGGTGTACAAGGCCGCCTATTCCGGCGCGCTGAAGACCCTGCTCGACCTGCTGCCCGAGCGCGCCCTGGCCCATCAGGTGGTGCTGCCGCTGGCCACCGCCGGCAGCCCGGCGCACCTGCTGGCGCTGGACTACGCGCTCAAGCCCGTGCTGGCCGCACTGAAGGCCGAAGAAGTGCTGCAGGGCGTGTTCGCCGACGATCGCCAGACTCGCTACGAAGAGGGCCGCGTGGTCCTCAGCGAGGAGCTGGAGCAACGGCTGGCAAGCGCACTGGAGCAGTTCTACCAGGCACTGGTACGCCGTCCGCGCCATCTGCAGCCGGGGCAGCTCGAACAGCAGCTGCTCGGCGCCCGCTGGAGCGTCTGAACCACCGCTTCCCCTCCGGGCGAGCGCTCCCGCGCAGCCCCTCTCTTTTCCGCCCCGCCCATACGGGAAGGGGGCAGTAAAAGTCCTCACTCGTCCGTCAACGGACCGGCAGGCACCCACCACTACCGACTTGCATACAAGGAGAGCGCCATGCGCACCCCCTACCTGCGTCGCGGACTGGTCGCCCTGCTGGCTGCAGCGATCTCCTCCGCCGCCCTCGCCGCCGATGATGCCGACAACACCCTGCGCATCGGCTACCAGAAATACGGCACCCTGGTGCTGCTCAAGGCCAAGGGCAGCCTGGAACAGCGCCTCGCCGCCCAGGGCGTCAAGGTGCAGTGGACCGAGTTCCCCGGCGGCCCGCAGCTGCTGGAAGGCCTCAACGTCGGCTCGATCGACTTCGGCGTGACCGGCGAGACCCCGCCGGTGTTCGCCCAGGCCGCCGGCGCCGACCTGCGCTACGTCGCCTACGAGCCGCCGGCACCCACCGGCGAGGCGATCCTGGTGCCCAAGGATTCGCCGATCAGGAACGTGGCCGAGCTGAAGGGCAAGAAGGTCGCCCTCAACAAGGGCTCCAACGTGCACTACCTGCTGGTGCGCGCCCTGGAGGATGCCGGCCTGTCGATCACCGACATCACCCCGGTATACCTGCCGCCGGCCGACGCCCGCGCCGCCTTCGAGCGCGGCAGCGTCGATGCCTGGGTGATCTGGGATCCGTTCCAGGCCGCCGCCGAGCAGCAACTGGCGGCGCGCACCCTGCGCGACGGCTCCGGGCTGGTCGACAACCACCAGTTCTACCTGGCCAGCGGCAGCTACGCCCAGCAGCACCCGCAGGTGGTCGGCGCGCTGATCGAGGAAATCCGCGCCATCGGCGAGGAAGCCAAGGCCGATCCGGCCAGGGTCACCGCCCAGGTCGCCCCGCTGATCGGCCTGCCGGCCGAGATCACCCACAAGGCCGTCGCCCGCCAGGGCTACGGCGCCCAGCCGCTGACTCCGGCAGTGGTGGAAGCCCAGCAGAAGATCGCCGACACCTTCGCCGACCTCAAGCTGATTCCCAGGCGCCTGAGCATCAAGGACGTGGTCTGGACGCCGCCAGCCAAGGTCGCCCAGCAGTAAGCCCGCAGGCGGGCGCTGCGCGTCCGCCTGAACTCCTTTCCCGAATCATCGCGCGCATGAGCCAAGCCCCCACGCGCGCCCGCATGAAGGATTATTGCGATGAGTCTGAACATCTTCTGGTTTCTCCCCACCCACGGCGACGGCCACTACCTGGGCACCGCCGAGGGCGCCCGCGCCGTCGACCACGGCTACCTGACCCAGGTGGCGCAGGCCGCCGACCGCCTCGGCTTCGGCGGCGTGCTGATCCCCACCGGGCGCTCCTGCGAGGACTCCTGGCTGGTCGCCGCCTCGCTGATCCCGGCCACCCAGCGCCTGAAGTTCCTGGTCGCCCTGCGTCCGGGGATCATCTCGCCGACCGTGGCCGCGCGCCAGGCGGCGACCCTCGACCGCCTGTCCAATGGCCGCGCGCTGTTCAACCTGGTCACCGGCGGCGATCCGGACGAGCTGGCCGGAGACGGCTTGCACCTCTCCCACGCCGAGCGCTACGAGGCCGCCGACGAATTCACCCGCGTGTGGAAGCGCGTGCTGAGCGGCGAGACCGTCGACCTCGACGGCAAGCACATCCAGATCAAGGGCGCCAAGCTGCTCTACCCGCCGATCCAGCAGCCCCATCCACCGCTGTACTTCGGCGGCTCCTCGGAGGCCGCCCACGAGCTGGCCGCCGAGCAGGTCGACCTGTACCTGACCTGGGGCGAGCCGCTGCAGGCGGTGGCCGAGAAGATCGCCGACGTGCGTGCGCGCGCCGCCAGGCACGGTCGTAGCGTGAAGTTCGGCATCCGCCTGCACGTGATCGTGCGCGAGAGCAACGAAGAGGCCTGGGCCGCCGCCGAGCGGCTGATCAGCCACCTGGACGACGACACCATCGCCAAGGCGCAGGCCTCGCTGGCGCGCTTCGACTCGGTCGGCCAGCAGCGCATGGCCGCCCTGCACGGCGGCAAGCGCGACCAGCTGGAAGTGGCGCCGAACCTGTGGGCCGGCGTCGGCCTGGTGCGCGGCGGCGCCGGCACCGCGCTGGTCGGCGACGGCCCGACCGTGGCGGCGCGGGTCAAGGAGTACGCGGATCTCGGCATCGACACCTTCGTGTTCTCCGGCTATCCGCACCTGGAGGAATCCTACCGGGTCGCCGAGCTGCTGTTCCCGCACCTGGATATCGCCCAGCCGCAGCGTCCCGAGAGCCGCGGCTACGTCAGCCCGTTCGGCGAGATGATCTCCAGCGACATCCTGCCCAAGGCGGCGGCCAGCTAAGGCGTTGATCGTGCCCACGCTCCAGCGTGGGCACGCAGCCCCGAGCACTGGACGCTGAGCGTCCACGCCGCGGGTTCCCACGCCGGAGCGTGGGAACCATCGTGAAACACTGCAACGACGACTTGCCACCGCAAGAGTGACTGAACGATGAGTACGACACCTATCCAACGGCTGGCCCTGCGCCTGGCGCCCTGGGCGCTGCCGGTCCTGCTGCTCGGCGTCTGGCAGTTGGCCGCCAGCAGCGGCTGGCTGTCCAGCCGCATCCTGCCGGCGCCCAGCGCCGTGGCCGTCGCCGGCTGGGCGCTGCTGAGCAGCGGCGAGCTGTGGCAGCACCTGGCGATCAGCGGCTGGCGCGCCGGCATCGGCTTCGTCATCGGCGGCAGCCTGGGCCTGGCGCTCGGCTTCGTCACCGGCCTGTCGCAATGGGGCGAACGCCTGCTCGACAGCTCGGTGCAGATGATCCGCAACGTGCCGCACCTGGCGCTGATCCCGCTGGTGATCCTGTGGTTCGGCATCGACGAGAGCGCGAAGATCTTCCTGGTCGCCCTCGGCACCCTGTTCCCCATCTACCTCAACACCTACCACGGCATCCGCAGCGTCGACGCCGGCCTGGTGGAGATGGCGCGCAGCTACGGCCTGGCAGGCTTCGCCCTGTTCCGCCAGGTGATCCTGCCCGGCGCCCTGCCGTCGATCCTGGTCGGCGTGCGCTTCGCCCTCGGCTTCATGTGGCTGACCCTGATCGTGGCGGAAACCATCTCGGCCAACGCCGGCATCGGCTACCTGGCGATGAACGCCCGCGAGTTCCTGCAGACCGACGTGGTGGTGCTGGCGATCCTGCTCTACGCGGTGCTCGGCAAGTTGGCCGATGTCGCCGCCCGCGGCCTCGAACGCGCCTGGCTGCGCTGGCACCCGGCCTACCAGCAAGGAGGTGCCCGATGAGCACCCAAGATCTGAAGCGCGGCCTCCCGCTGCACCTGCACGGCGTGACCAAGGCCTTCGGCGAGCGCACGGTGCTGCACGGCATCGACCTGCACATCCCCGCCGGCCAGTTCGTCGCCGTGGTCGGCCGCAGCGGCTGCGGCAAGAGCACCCTGCTGCGCCTGCTGGCCGGACTGGACCATGCCACTTCCGGCGAACTGCAGGCCGGCAACGCGCCGCTGGCCGCGGCCCGCGAGGACATCCGCCTGATGTTCCAGGACTCGCGCCTGCTGCCGTGGAAGCGGGTGATCGACAACGTCGGCCTCGGCCTGTCCGGCGACTGGAAAAGCCAGGCGCTGCAAGCACTGGCAGCGGTCGGCCTTGGCGAGCGCGCCCACGACTGGCCGGCGGCGCTGTCCGGCGGGCAGAAGCAGCGCGTGGCGCTGGCCCGCGCGCTGATCCACCGCCCGCGCCTGCTGCTGCTCGACGAGCCGCTCGGCGCGCTGGACGCACTGACCCGCATCGAGATGCAGCAGCTGATCGAGCGCCTGTGGCAGCAGCACGGCTTCACCGTGCTGCTGGTCACCCACGACGTCAACGAGGCGGTGGCGGTGGCCGACCGGGTGATCCTCATCGAGGACGGCCACATCGGCCTCGATCTGCCGATCCCGCTGGCCCGCCCGCGCCCGCGCGCCTCGGCGGCACTGGCCGCGCTGGAAGCCCAGGTGCTCGAGCGCGTGCTGGCCCTGCCGGCGCAGGCAGAAACCGCCGAACCCGTATCGCCATTGCCCACGCAACTGCGCTGGGCCCTTTGACCAACCATTCCCAGTCCAAAACCGCCAGCCTTACCCATACCCCTGAAGGAGCAAGACCATGACCATCAAAGCCATCAACGTGCGCAACCAGTTCAAGGGCACCATCAAGGAGATCGTCCTGGGCGACGTGCTCTCCGAAATCGACGTGCAGACCGCCGCCGGCATCGTCACTTCGGTGATCACCACCCGCTCGGTCAAGGAGCTGGAACTGGCCGTCGGCAGCGAAGTGATCGCCTTCGTCAAATCCACCGAGGTGTCCATCGCCAAGCTGTGATCCGCCGAGCGGAACGGGGCGACGCGGCGGGAGCGCCCTCTCCCGCTCGCATCCGGCCACCTCCGCTGGCGCCCGAGCATAGTGCAACGCCCGCTGGAGACTGCGGGCGTTCTCTTTCCAGGCAGGCAACCGCCCGGCAGGCACACCTGGCTTAAGTCCCGATTAAGCCCATTCCCGCAGCCCTTCAGCCTGGATTCAGCCTGGTTCCGTACTGTAGCCACATCGAATCCGCAGGAGCCTGCCCCCATGAACAAGAAGCTCATCTCGCTGGCCCTGGCCGGCGCCACCGCCGCACCGCTGCTGGTCCAGGCACAGACCCAGTCCCTGACGCTGGACGTCACCCTCAAGGAATACCGCGGCAAGGGCGCCTACCTGGCCATCTACCTGACCGATGCCGACGGCCAGTACCAGAAGACCCTGTGGGTCGCCGGCAAGAAGGCCAAGTACTACCGCCACCTGCGCGACTGGACCCGCGGTGGCGGCGCGCAGAGCGCCGAGTACGACGGCCTGACCGGCGCCAGCGTCGGCAGTGGCGACAACCTGACGGTCGAGGTCGAACTGGAGCAGGCCCTGCTCGATGCCGGCTACGAGATCCGCGTCGACAGCGCGGTCGAGGACAAGCGCGACAACCGCGCCGAGGTCCGCCTGCCGCTGACCCGCGAGCCGGGCGAAGCCAGCGGCAGCGGCTACGTCGACCGTCTCAGCTACAGTTTCTGACCCCCACGAGGCCACCATGAATCGTCGCCTGCACCTGCTGACCAGCCTCCTGCTCAGCGCCCTGCTGCTGGTTTCCGCCGCCACCGGGCTGGTGCTGTCGGGCGCCAGCCTGAGCGAACAGTTCGGCCAGCTGGACGCCCCCGGCGACAGCGTGGCCGTCGTCGCCGAGCGCGTCAGCCAGCACCTGCCCAACGTCGAGCGCCTGGAGCGCAGCGCCAACGGCACCCTGCTCGCCACCCTCGGCGGCGATGTCGAGGAGCCGGTCCACGTGGTCGACCCGGCGACCGGCGAAGACCTCGGCCCCTACGTCCCGTCGGCCACCCTCGAGTGGCTGCGCGACCTGCACCGCGAGCTGCTGCTCGGCTCCACCGGCCGCTGGCTGAGCGGCCTGGCGGCGCTGGCCCTGGCGCTGCTGGCGATCAGCGGCGCGATCCTGCTGGCCCGCCGCCTCGGTGGCTGGCGCCGCCTGCTGACGCCGATACGCGCCGGCCAGGGCATGCTGCACTGGCACACGGTGATCGCCCGCTGGACTCTGCCGGGGCTGGCCGTGCTCGCCCTCAGCGGCCTGTACCTGTCGGCGACCAGCCTGGGCCTGCTCGGCGACGGCTCCGACAACGAGCCGGCCTGGCCGGAAGGCATCCAGGCCGCCCCGCACCTGCCGCTGGGCAGCCTCGCGGCGCTGCGCCAGGTGGAGCTGCCCCAGCTGCGCGAGCTGGAATTCCCCAGCGCCACGGACGACATCCACTACCTCGGCGTGCGTACCGCCAGCGGCAGCGGTTTCGTCAACGCCGCCAGCGGCCAGTGGATCAGCTTCCAGCGCAACGGCGCGGCGCAGAACCTCTTTGAGACCGCCTACGCCCTGCACACCGGCGAGGGCATGCCGCTGTGGTCCATGGCCCTCGCCGGCCTGGCGCTGTCCACCCTGTTCCTCGGCGGCAGCGGCCTGCTCGGCTGGTGGCAGCGGCGCGGCCGCGCCGGCGTACAGGACCAGGGCGTACCGGCCGAACAGGCCAAGGCGGTGATCCTGGTCGGCAGCCAGGGCGGCTCGACCTGGACCTACGCCCGCCAGCTGCAGGCGCAACTCGAGGCTGCCGGCTGGCCGGTGCACGTCGCCGCCATGAACGCCGTGCAGGACGATTACCCGCAGGCACGCTGCCTGCTGCTGCTCGCTGCCACCTACGGCGACGGCCAGGCGCCGGACAGCGCCGCACAGTTCCTCGGCCGCCTGGCCGAAGTCCGCTGGCCCGCCCGCGGCCTGCCGGTGGCGGTGGTCGGCTTCGGCGATCGCCAGTTCCCGCGCTTCTGCGCCTATGCCGAAGCAGTCGAGCAGGCCCTGCTGCAACGCGGTTGCCAGCCGCTGCTGCCACTGCAGCGCGTCGACCGCCAGGCCAGCGGCGAGCTGAACGCCTGGGCCGGGCAGCTCGGCGAATGTCTCGGCACTCCGCTGCGCCTGCAATCGGCGCTGCTGCCGACCAGCGCGGTGCGCCTGACCCTGCAGGAGCGCCAGTGCTACAGCGAGCGCGGCGGCCAGCCGGCCGCGGTGCTGCGCTTCGCCGTGGCCCCCGGCAGCACCAGCTTCGCCCCCGGCGACCTGCTGGCCATCCGTCCGCTCGATGCCGCGGCGGTCGATACCGCGCAGGCCGACGCTTCGCAGAAAGACACTGCGCCGCGCCTGTACTCCATCGCCAGCGCCGCTGACGACGGTTTCGTCGAGATCTGCGTGCGCCGCCATCCGCAGGGGCTGTGCTCCAGCTACCTGCACGGCCTGCAGCCGGGCGCAGAGCTGGCGGCGAGCATCCAGCCGCATCCGGGCTTCCGTCCGCAGGCCGGCGAGCATCCGGTGCTGCTGATCGGCGCCGGCGTGGGTGTGGCGCCGCTGATCGGCTTCGTGCGCAGGAATGAGTCCCGCCGCCCCATCCAGCTCTACTGGGGCGGACGCCACGCCAGCGACCAGCTGTATGGCGAGGAGCTCCGGCAGTGCCTGGCGGACGGCCGCCTGCAGCGCCTGCAGCGGGCCTTCTCCGAGGGGCCGACGCCGGCCTACGTGCAGGACCGCCTGCGCGAGGATGGCGCCAGTATCCGCGCACTGCTGCAACAGGGCGCCCAGGTGCTGGTCTGCGGCTCGCGGGAGATGGCCGCCGGCGTGCGCGCCGTTCTGGAAACCCTGCTGGCCGAGATGGGCAGCAACCTCGATCAACTCAAGGCACAGGGGCGCTTCCGTGAAGACGTTTACTGATTGCGAACCGCTGGTGCGCTACAGCCTCAGCGGGCCGACCATGGGCAGCCGCTTCACCGCGGTGTTCTTCGCCGCCGCCGGGCTCGACACCCGGCCCATCCAGGCCGAGCTGCAGGCGGCGGTGGACCGGGTCGATGCGCAGATGTCGACCTGGAAGCCGGACTCCACCCTGATGCAACTGAACCGCACACCGCTCGGCGAGTGGTTCGAGCTGCCGGACGAGCTGTACCAGGTGCTGCTCGCCGGCCTGCACGTCGGCAGCCTGTCGCACGGCGCCTTCGACATCGCCCTCGGCGCGCAGGTCAGCGCCTGGGGCTTCGGCCCGGCGCCGGCAGGCGCAAGCGCAACGCCGCGCTGCACGGCCGCCACGGCGCTGACCCTCGACACCGAGCGGCGCGCCGTGCGCAAGGAGGCCGAGGTCAGCCTCGACCTCAACGGCATCGCCAAGGGCTTCGGCGTCGACGAACTGGCCCGCTGCCTGGAACGCCACGGCATCCAGCGCTATCTGGTGGGCATCGACGGCGAGCTGCGCGCCCGCGGCGAGAAGCCCGACGGCGCCTGGCGCGTCGCCCTGGAGAAGCCCGAGTACGGCCGCCGCGAGGTGTTCGCCAGCCTGGAACTGGCCGACACGGCCATCGCCACCTCCGGCGACTACCGCCACTGGCGCGAGCGCGACGGCCAGCGCTATTCGCACACCCTCGACCCGCGCAGCGGGACGCCGCTGCACAACGGCATCGCCTCGGTCACCGTGCTGGCCGGCAGCTGCCTGTACGCCGACGCCTGGGCCACGGCGCTGATGGTGCTGGGCGTCGAGCGCGGCGCCCGGCTGGCCCGCGAGCAGGGCCTGGGCGCGGTGTTCCTGGTGCGCGAGGGAGAGCACATCCGCGAGGTCACGGTGGGAATCTGACTTCAGATCCGCGCCAGCAGGGTGCGCGCCTTGCCGATGGCGACCTGCGCCCGCTCCAGGGGGCCGACGCCCTGCTCGCAGAGCTGGCGGGTGCGGATTTCCAGGCCCGGCGGCAGCTCGAAAGGATGCTCGATTGACGAACACCGCTCCTGGCGAGCCAACCCGGCAGGCGCAGGTTGATGGCTGCCCCGGACCTCCCGCGCCGCGCCCTATACTGGCCATATGCTGCGCACCCGGGGCCCGTCGACGCCCCTCGGGGAGCAGCGCCGTCCTGAGCCATCGGTCATGCCTGATGCACCTTGTCCGCCCGCTTTGCGCGGCCTTGAGCCTGCTGCTCGCCGCCGGTTGTGCAAGCCTTCCCTGGTCGAGGCCTGGGGCGGATCCGCAGTCGAGCAGCGGCAAGCCTGCGGCCATATCGCTCGGCGAGCCGATCCTTCTCGCCGGGCCGCGGTCGCGCCTGCTCAAGGCGGTGGTCGATGCGCAGCAGGCCGTTCATGTCCTGCTGTGGTCGCAGCCTGAAGATCGTCTGCGCCATCGCGTCGTCAGCGATGGGCAGCTGCGCGAAGCCGAACCTGTCCCTGCAGCATCCTCGTCGGCCGAACGGCTCGACGCCGTTGTCGACGCCGGCGGCGTGCTGCATGCGATCGTCGACAATCGCCTCTTCGCGCTCGGTGCTGCCGGCTGGGAGGAGCTGGAGAATCCCGGCTGCCGGCGGTTCGTCCGCGGCGGGCCGAATGTCGCCTGTCTCTTCGAACTCTCCGCGCCCGATCCGCGCAACAGGAAACGCTGGGACTGGTTCGGCTTCGGTGGTCTTGGCGCCGGGATCGTCTGGCCCTGGCCGAGCCTGGTCACCAAGTTCGGCATCGCCGAACACACGGCTTCCGGCTGGCTCGAGCGCGGCATCGTCGATCGGGCGAGCAACCTGAGTCTCGCCTACGCCGACGCCGTCGCCAGCAGGGATGGCGACATCGAGGTCGTCTATCGCCGGCGGCGCTTCATGTTGGCCGAGGACAGCCAGCTGCGCTACGAGCGCTTCAACGCGCCGGGCCACCCGGCGGCGCCCCTGCCGGCGCGGCGGATCGCCCCGCGGGGCGCCGGCGACGCCAGCTGGTCGCTGCTCGGAATCACGCTCGAGGAACTGGTTTCCCTCACCGCTACAACCGCCCCCGAACCCTTCTGGAGCAATCCGCGGATCGCTGCCGATCCTCGGGGCCGGGAAAGCCTGGTCCTCGCCTCGGACAACGCCGGCGGCATCTGGGTGCGCCGGATCGTCGGCGGCCTGCCCGAACCCGCGCGCCTGCTGCTCGACGGCAAAGGCCACCGCCGCCTCACGGGCGTGGCGACCCTGGAGAATGGCCGCGTGATCGTGCTGGTTGAAGAGACTCGCGTGGGCTGGTGGTCGCCCCCGCCGCAGCCGCTCGGGCTCATGGAGTACCGTGACGGACAGTGGTCAGCGCCCATCGCCGTCGGCGCGACCGCAACCCTCGACTCGAGCAGCCTGCTCGCCATCGGCAGCGACTCCGTCGGCGTGTTTGGCGTCGATCAGGAGGGGCGGCCCTGGCTGCGCCGGATCAGGCTGCTGGACTGATCCACACGCCGCTTCCAGGCCGAGCGCGGGTGGACGTCGGGAGGATGCTAGCTAGCCGGCGTCCCTGTCGGCAGCCCTGGCGCTCTCGCCTGCCGCCGGCCTGCCACGCCACCGCTGACGCAGCAGCGACCGGATGCCGTCCATGATCAGCACCAGGATCGCCAGCCAGATGGCGATGTAGGTCGGCCACTGCGACGGCGCGATGGACTCCCCCAGCAGCAGGGAGGCCAGGACCAGCAGGACCGGCTCGACATAGGAGAGCAGGCCGAACAGCGTCAGGTTGAGCCGCGGCGCCGAGAGTGCGGAAAGTGCCAGTGCCGAGGCGCTGAGGGCGCCCAGCCCGACGATCAGCAGGGGAAGATGGGCGGCGCCATCCGCGCCACTCAGCACCATCCCGCCCTTCCAGATGAAGAACAGGCTCAGCGGCAGGCTGAGGGTCATGTCGCACCACAGTCCCCCCAGGTTGTTGGTGCCAATGACTCGGCGCAGATAGAAATACAGTGGGTATCCCAGGCAGACCAGCAGGGTCGGCCACGAAACCCGGCCAACCACGGTGAACTCATTGATCACGCCGATTCCGGCCAGTCCGCAGGCCAGAAGCTGCAGCGGGGTTATCCGCTCGTGGAAGGCGAATCGCCCGACCATGGCGGCGGTGATGGGCAGCAGGAAGTAGCCGAGCGAGACGTCCAGGGCGTGGCCATTCAGCGGGGCCCACATGAACAGCCAGACCTGGATGCCCAGCAGGAAGGCGGACAGGAGGCGCTTGGCCCAGAACAGGCTTTCGTGGCGCAGCCTTCGCCCGATTGACCTCACTTCATCCCAGGCGTCTGTCGCCAGGAGCAGCAGCGTCAGGCACGGAACCGTGAGCAGCGTTCTCCAGCCATAGATTTCCTCGCCGCTCAACGGCGCCAGCAGCCCCGTGTAGGCATACATGACGGCGAACAGGATCGAGGACAGGACATTGAGCAGAATGCCGGCGGAGGTGTTGCCTGGACTGGGAGTATTCATGGGGGGGAGATCGATTCTGGAATGGCGCCAGGTCTGCCGGACGCCCCGCAAGGCATCTGGAAAATCTGGCAAGCAAAAGCGGATTCACTGGCGAAGTCGACGAGCGACCACCCTGGGCAGTACTTGTACGCCCCTGAGCGACTGGTCGTCGGCGGCGTGCTCGCGCGGATTGTGACTGATGCCGCCACGGCTGGGAACGAAGATCGTTGGCCAGCGCGTTCTGACTTGACCCCCGCCCTCGCCGCCGCCTTCGCCCCGAATGCTCCGGCTCACAACTGCAACCCCAGCAACTGCGAGACGCCCTCGGCCGCGTCGCGCAGCAGCCCCGGCTGGCTGGCGACGTAGGGGCTGGCGCCGCCCTTCTCCTGTTCGAACCAGGCGGCGAAGCGGCGCACGTCCTCGGCGCGGTGGAAGGCGACCATCAGCTCGTAGTTGAGGAACAGGCTGCGGCTGTCGAAGTTGGCGGAGCCGCTCAGCGCCAGCGTCTCGTCGAACACCGCCAGCTTGCCGTGCATCATCCCCGGCGCCAGCCAGATGCGCGCCCCGGCAGCGGCCAGCGTGCGCAGCGGCCGCCCCCGGGCCAGGTCGGACAGGCGGTGATTGGAACGCGCCGGCAGCAGCAGGTCGACCGCCACCCCGCGGCGCGCGGCCAGGCACAGCGCCATCAGCAGGGCCGTCTCGGGAACGAAGTACGGCGTGGCCAGGGCGATGCGCTGGCGGGCCTGGTAGGCGCCGCTGACCAGCAGCGCGTAGACGGTGTCGTCGGCCTGGTCCGGGCCGGAAGCGACCAGTTGCGCCCCGCCGGGCACAAACCCCGCCGGGGCACAGCCGGGATGGCTGGCCGGCAGGCCCCTGGCGAAGGCCCAGTCGCGCTCGAACAGCGCGCTGGCCTGGGCGCTCAGTGGCCCGCGCAGGTCGAAGCTCAGGTCGCCCCACGGCGCGGCGCCGGACTTGCCCTCGAAGTATTCCGCCGCCAGGTTGCGTCCTCCGCACCACAGCCGGCATTCGGCCCGCCCCGCATCGGCGATCAGCAGCTTGCGATGGTTGCGCAGGTTGGTCGGCGAGCGCAGCGGGGCGTGCAGCGGCGGCGCGAACAGCGCCAGCTCGCCGCCGGCGGCGGTCAGGCGCTGCAGGTTCGGCCGGCGGGCCATCAGGATGCCCATGCCGTCCAGCAACAGCCGGACACGCACGCCGGCGCGGGCCTTCCGGCAGAGCCGGTCGAGCACAGCCTCGCCGAGGTCATCGCGGCCGATGAGGAAGGTGCACAGGTCGAGCGAGACCTGCGCCGCGTCGATGGTGGCCCACAGTGCCTCGCCGGCCTGCCGGCCGTCCGTGTGCACGTTCAGCTCGCGGTAGTGCGCCGGCGCGGGCTGGCCGAGCGTCATGATGGTTTCGACGGCCCAGCCGCCGGCGCGGCCCTCGGCACTGGGTGCAGCCACCGGCGCGAGCGGCGGACGGGCCAGCTTGCGGGTGCCGAACAGCAGGAAGGCCGGCAGGGCCAGGTAGGGCAGCAGCAGGATGAACAGCATCCAGGCGACCGCCGCCACGGGATGCCGGCGCTGGCGCCGCACATGGGAGTTGACGACGTAGACGAGGACGGCCACCACGGTGATCAGGCCATCCAGCGTGAGCCAGTGGATGAGGGACAGCTCGGACAGCATGGACGACACCTCGGCCGCTGGAGCGCGGCGGCTCCATGAAGTGTCGCTGCTTATGGGGAAACTGCGAGCGCAGCGAGCACAAAGCGATGCCCGCCTGCGCCCCGGTGCCGCCCGGCTGCCACAGCTCCTCGACCAGCAGTACGGCCTGGCTGTACTTCATGGCGCCGCGCAAGCTGGAAGGCTGATCCGGCGTTTCTGTCTGCTGGAAATCGCCGCTTCAGAACAGCTCCATCTGCCCATCCACCAGCCGCCGGAAGTCGCTGTGCACGAAGGGCAGGATGGCGTCGGCCACCGGCTGCAGCTGGCGCGTCACGTAGTGGTCGTAGTCGATGGGCGCCTGGCGGGACTCCAGAGGCTCGGGCCCGGCGGTGGTGATCACGTAGCTGATCCAGCCGCCGCGCTGGTACTGCAGCGGGCGTCCGTGGCGGGCGTTGAACTGGTCGGCCAGACGCGCCGCCCGCACATGGGGCGGCACGTTGCGTTCGTAGTCGTCCAGGCGCCGGCGCAGGCGCTTGCGGTAGATCAGCAGCTCGTCCAGCTCGCCCGCCAGGGTGCGGCGCACGTAGTCGCGCACATAGTCCTCGAACGGCTGCCGGTCGAAGATGCGCCGGTAGAGCTCCTGCTGGAACTCCCGGGCCAGCGGCGACCAGTCGGTACGCACGGTTTCCAGGCCCTTGAACACCATCTCCTCGCTGCCGTCGGCGCGCCGCACCAGGCCGGCGTAGCGCTTCTTGCTGCCCTCCTCGGCGCCGCGGATGGTGGGCATCAGGAAGCGCCGGTAGTGGGTCTCGAACTGTAGTTCGAGGGCGCTGTCGAGGCCGAACTCGGCCGTCAGGTGCTCGCGCCACCACTGGTTGACCTGCTGCACCAGCTCGCGGCCGATGCGGCTGGCGTCTTCCTCCTCGTGCGCGCGGCCGAGCCAGACGAAGGTGGAGTCGGTATCGCCGTAGATCACCTGGTAGCCGCGCGCCTCGATCAGCTCGCGGGTGCGGCGCATGATCTCGTGCCCGCGCATGGTGATCGAGGACGCCAGGCGCGGGTCGAAGAAGCGGCAGCCACTCGAGCCGAGCACGCCGTAGAAGGCGTTCATGATGATCTTCAAGGCCTGGGCCAGCGGCTGGTTGCCGTCGCGCTTGGCCGCGTCGCGCCCCTCCCAGACCCGCGCGACTATCGCCGGCAGACAGTGCCGGGTGCGCGAGAAGCGCGCGCCGCGGAAACCCGGCACCGAGTGCGCGTCGTCGCTCTGGCGCAGCCCTTCGATCAGGCCGACCGGGTCGATCAGGAAGGTGCGGATGATCGACGGGTACAGGCTCTTGTAGTCCAGCACCAGCACCGACTCGTAGAGGCCCGGGCGCGAATCCATCACGAAACCGCCGGGACTGGCCTCCGGCAGGCGCTCGCCGAGGTTGGGCGCGACGAAGCCCAGGCGGTGCATCAGCGGCAGGTACAGGTGGGTGAAGGCCGCCACCGAGCCGCCGCTACGGTCGGCGGCCAGGCCGGTGACCGTGGCCCGTTCGAGCAGGAACGACAGCAGCTCGGCCTTGGCGAAGATGCGCGTCACCAGCTCGCAGTCCTTGAGGTTGTAGCGCGCCAGCGCCGGCTTGTCCTCGGCGAAGCGGCGGTCGATCTCGGCCATCCGCTGGTAGGGGTTGTCGATCGCCTTGCCCTCGCCCAGCAGCGTCTGCGCCACGTTCTCCAGGCTGAACGAGGGGAAGTTCCAGGTCGCCGAACGCAGCGCCTCGATGCCGTCGATGATCAGCCGCCCGGCGGCCTCGGCGAAGAAGTGGCCGTTGCGGCTGCCATGTTCGCGCCAGCCCAGCTCGTCGCCAGCGCGCCCCAGGCGCAGCGGCACCTTCAGGCGCTGGGCGTGCTCGCGCAGCACGCGCAGGTCGAACTGCACCAGGTTCCAGCCGATGATGGCGTCGGGGTCATGGCGCGCCAGCCAGTCGTTGAGCCGCTCCAGCAGCTCGCCGCGGCTGGCGCAATACTCCAGGGCGAAGTCCAGCCCGCTCGCCTCGCCATTGGCCGGGCCGAGCATGTACACCTGGCGCTGGCCGCAGCCTTCCAGGGCGATGGAATACAGATCGCCGCGGCTGTTGGTCTCGATGTCGAGGGAGACCAGGCGCAGGCGCGGACGATAGTCGGGGGCAGGACGCAACTGGGCATCCAGCAGCACACCGTCGTCAGCCGGCGTACCGGCGAAGGTCAGCGGCGCGGTGATGAAGCGCTCCATCAGGAAACGCTCGGGCGGACGAATGTCGGCCTCGTAGACATCCACGCCACCGGCGCGCAGGACCTTTTCCAGACGCAGCAGCTGCGCGTACTGCCGGCAGTAGAGGCCGAGCACCGGGCGGTGATGGAAGTCGCGCAGCTCCAGCTCGCGCAGCTCGGCATCCGCCTCGCCCTTGAGCAGCTGCTCGGCGCGCCGGCGCTGCTCGGCGGGGACGAAGGCCACCGCAGGCTGCACGGGCACCCGCACGCGGCGCGGGCCGGCGTCGGTCGCCAGCCAGAACTCGACCTCGCTGCCCGCCAACGTGTCGCGCCAGTGCCGCGTCAGCACGAAACCCAGTTGCCCTTCCACGCCGATGACCTTGAGAAAATGCCGACAGGGGAATTCTACGTGCTCGGTGGTGGGGCGGCGAACTGGCGGGCGGGGCTGGCGATGTCCGCCAAAGGGTAATTCCCCCCTTAGTCACAGCTCAGGCAGCTACTCAGCAGGGACCGATCAAAGTCCAATCTCATTGAGGCAGCACTACGCAGTGCTGCGTGATACCGCCTGCATGCCTGATAGCGGTTCGGAGCCTGTGCCAAGCCCCACTGACCATGTCATGCCGGTCCTACCCGACGAAGGGTACGCTCCTCATTGCGTGTCCGGCCTCTTCGGCCAATCCCGAGGAATCAGCGCATCCTCTGAAAGCTTGTTCCAACGTTTGCGAGTGGCAGCGACGTAACGAGGATCATCCCCGAAGAATGCGTGCTCGATAAGCAGCACCTGCAAACCCTTCTGGGCAGCTGTCTCCTTGAACAGGAAGTCTAGATGTCGGCGCATGGCTGAAACCTCTTCGTTCTCCCCAATGTCCGATTCGTCTTCACCGCGTTGCGGGTAGTAAGGTCGACTGATCTGGTCGAACGCGAGAAACGCTGGCACTGGTGCTTTGATCTCTCCCAAGTATCTCTGAAGCGCGAAGGACAGCGCGATGTGGATAGCTAGATAGTTCTCGTCCGACCCCGCGTCATGCAGCCGCAAAACAGCGCCCGAGCCCTCCTCGATGATCGCAACATCTGGTGGCTTGGAGGAGAACTCAAGTTCCGCCCCAATGCAAGGTGCAACCGTAGGCAATTTGGCGAATGCCTCCGAAAGATACTGGGAAACTTTACGTTCAGCACGGGAAAGCAATACTTGCTTGGCGGCGCTGTCGAAGAGTGATTCCAGTCTATGAATCTGCTCACGCAGGACACTCAAATCTGTACCAGGCAGCGGTGTAGCCGGATTCATTTCCAGAAACTGTGACACCTTACCCAGCAGGTGAGAGTGGTATCGGGCCAAGCTATCCAGTTGCTTGGCCTCATCACTCTGTCGAACCCAGGTCTTTATGCGTTCATCGGTTTCACGCAGCTTGAGGTTAAGGCGAGCAACTTCGATCTGCAATGAGTTTTCATGTTCGATCAGGCGCGGCCTGACATTCTCAACTGCCACGCTCTCCGATTGAACAATCCTCATGGAGTGGCGAATAGCTTCAGAAATCGCAATGCCGCGCTCAGTCGGAGTATCGCACAACGGGCATGTGTCAGCTGTCGGCTGAAGGTGCTCCGCAATTTTCAATTTCTCGTACTGGCGTCGTACAGCACCCTGAAAACCCATCATGTCCTCAAGGGCCGACCGGGTCGCACGAGATTGCCTGCGCGCCTTTTCGATGTCACTCAGCAAGCTGCGCCGAGTATTGTACAGGTTACCGAGCTCACTCTCATTGGGATTCGATACGCTTTTTGCATTGATACGCTTGACCCGCAGCAGGGCGGCCTCAAGTTCCTTCTCGGAAGCGTCGTCCGAGGGGAGGTCACACAGGCCACTGCGGCTGGCATCCAGCAGTAAGCGCATGGCGTGCTTCTTGTAATCGCTGCCCGCTGCCAGGCGAGTCCGCTGCTGTCGCTCCTCTCGCTCAAGCTGCTTGCGAAGATCGCGCAATCGCCGCTCTTGAAGCACGGTGTCTTCGCTCACGACGCATAAAAAGTAGGGCATCGTCTCAATAATCGCCGGGGCCTCATCAGCCTGATCCAGCCCATGGAGCAAAGCCGTTTCATTATAGATGACATCCTTCGGGACGAACATGTAGGCCGTCGCGTGGCGCACCGTTGGCCGCCATTTACGGGCGGTCTTGTCATCGGAGGCGTCAGACACACAGCCGATGCCAAATGCTCGCTCGATGAATGCTTTACCAGCATCGACTGTTGTCGCACCTTGGAGCTGGTCAACAGCATTGGGAATAGGCAAATTCCGCCCATTGCTGACGAACATTTTGATACTGGTGCCTTGGCCTACAGGTGGGACGAGCCGCGCAGTGATCATTTGCGCGTCACCTAGCACCCATTTCACACCCACCGCGACACTGTGGCGTTTTACGTGAGCTGCGAGCTCACATTTGCTGGAGCCGAGGCAATAGTCGATGGCCTTGATCAGGGTTGATTTACCAGTGCCGGATGCACCGGTGAAGATGTTCACCTCACCCAGCTTCAGATCAAGGATGCGAACCCGCCCGCCTTCACCGATGAAAAAAATGTTTGAGATATTCCAGCGGCTCATAACTCCAGCCCCATCATGTCGAATACAGTCCGTGTAGTACCAGCTAGGGCAAACCAGCAGCCCAAGCGGTCGATATTCTTGAAAACCTTCTGAGTTTCCTCACTCAATTGCTTAGTGAGATCTTTGCGCAACGGGGATGCCCCCAGGACTAAACGACCCTCGGCATTGACTATCAGCAATTGGCTGAAGCACGCAAATCGGATCGCTTCGGTGACAATATCCAGTGAGCCATTCACTCGATCAGCAAGCCGGATCTGTACGACCGGGCTGCGATGAAGCCACGCCAACAGGCCCGTCCTTCGGTCGGTACGATCAAACGTGGACGCTAGGTCACCTGACAGTGCCAGAGGCAGCGCTGCGTAACACAGCGTGATGTCTGGCGGCGTGTTGCTCCGAGAGCAGTACTCTGAAACGAAATGGGTCAGTAATGCAGCGCAATATGCCGGATTGGTTTCGGCAAAAATGTCGTGGGCGATGGCCATACTCTAGTCCTTGAGAAGCTTCAGATAGTCGGCGTGCCACCCCACCTGCAGATCAATGGCCAGTACTTGATAGGTGCCCCGCACGTAATAGTGCCCGCTCCAGCTAGGCGCGATCGGTTCAACCTCTTTCGGTGCCAAGTCGTGAGTCCAGCGCAGGAGATCCAACCCTTTGGATTCAACCTCAGAAGGGCTTAGGTGCTCACAGTCCTCGGCCATTCGAGCGTGGAGATCCGACCAATGCTCGGCGAGCTTCGCGTCATAGCCTGCAATCTTCGAGCGCATCTGAGGCTTATCGACGATCCATTTCGATCGCTGCTTCGCAGCTCTCCATTGTTCACGGACAGCCCTAGAAATATCTGAGGGTCGCCCCTGAACCAAAGCGATTTGACGATAAAGCATACCGTCAGCCTTATAGTCATCTGGATGGCTGACCATATCGAAGTCAGCGACCAGCTTTTCGTCATCCAAATGAGCGATGATGGAGGAGATACTGTGCTCCATCTCGCTGCGCTGAATCACCCGATCGCGCTTGCCACACAGAGTGTAAATCACCTGCTGATCCCACCACTCGAGCAGGCGCTCAGCGGCTTGGAAACGCTGCTCTTTCGGAAGGATGTGCAGGTATTTGGACAGCGCCTCAGGGATCTGCCCAACAGTTACGTTGCCATGTTGAATACGGATTCGCCGCAGCAGGCTGGATCTGGTCGACGCATCAAGAGCACGAAAGGCCTCACAGCCCTTGACACGCGAGGCATGACGAGGCTTTACACAGGCAGCTTGGTCGGCAGCGCGCTCCTCGATCACTCTATTGGCTTCCTCAAGCATCGCCTGGAGCAAAGGCTCTCGATCAGCCTGCGTATCGCACAGAGCCATCAAAGGAGAATCGCTGGGTACGCTGCCTACTGAAACAAGATGAAAGGTCGTATCGGCAAGTGACACGAGGGGAATGGCGTCAATCCATACCTTGATGGTTTTCCACAGCGCTACGCATGCTAGGGTGACGGGGGGCGGATTTTCCTGGATGGAATGCTTGAGCTGGTACAGGAGGGTCTGGCCATTGGCCTTGAGCTCCACGTCGTCCAGCCTCTCGATGGCCACAGCAGCATCATCAGCTGTCTGCGATACCAGAGTCAGTAACGCGAACTGGCTCTGGTAGTAAAATCCCAAAGCGGCTGCCGTCGCTTCATGAACCGTGTTTGACTCTGCGCCTTCCATCACCCGAACAAACGCCTCCCTGGTGCAACATGCGATCCAATCCAATCGCAAAATGATACCAGAGTACCTGGACCACCTGATGGATCAGGCCAGCCCGCAGCAGATCGCCCTGGCGGCGGAGAACTCGGGCTGTGCCTGCGTGGCCTTCACCTACAACGATCCGGTGATCTTCGCCGAATACGCCATCGATACGGCCATCGCCTGCCGCGCGCGCGGCATCCGCACGGTGGCGGTGACCTCCGGCTACATCCATGCCGAGCCGCGCCGCGAACTCTTCGCGGTGATGGACGCGGCGAATGTCGACCTCAAGGCCTTCACCGACGAGTTCTATTTCAAGCTCACCGGCGCGCATCTGCAGCCGGTGCTGGATACCCTGGTCTATCTGCGCCACGAAACCGACGTCTGGACGGAGATCACCACCCTGCTGATCCCGGACCACAACGATTCGAACTGGGAGATCGAGGCCCTGTGCGCCTGGGTATTCAGGGAGCTGGGGCCGGAGGTGCCGCTGCACTTCACCGCCTTCCACCCCGACTTCAAGATGCTCGAAACCCCGCGCACCCCGCCGGCAACGCTCAGGCGCGCCCGGCAGATCGCCCTGGCGCAGGGGCTGCACTATGTCTACACGGGCAACGTGCACGATGCCGAGGGCGGCACGACCTTCTGTCCGGGCTGCGGCGCGCCCCTGATCGAGCGTGACTGGCACCGCATCCTGCACTACCGGCTGACCGCCGAGGGCCGCTGTCCGCAGTGCCACACCGCCATCGCCGGGCGCTTCGACCAGCAGGCCGGCGCGTTCGGCCAGCGCCGGATTCCGCTGCGGCTGAACCCGCAGTCCTGAACGGCTGGCCTCCCGTCGATGGGCCGCAGCGGCGCTGCGCCGGCTAGCGCCCGGGCGGAGCGACGGCAGCCGATGCCGGTTGGGCGCCGGCAACAGCGGCAGCCTCGGCGACCGGGTGCGGCTGGGCCGGGGCCGCACGCCGCGCCACCAGCAACACTCCCGCCAGCACCAGGCCGGCCCCGGCCAGCTGCGCCAGGGAAACCGGCTCGGCGAGCAACAGCCAGGCGAAGAAGATCGTCAGCATCGGGCCCAGGGTGCCGATCAGCACGGTGCGCGCCGCGCCGATGCGCTGCACGGCGGCCGATTGCCAGAACACCGGCAGCACCGTGGAAAACAGGGCCATGCCCGCGCCATACAGGTAAACCGGTGCAGGCTGGTTCAGCACGGAAATCGGCTGGCTGAGCACGAAGTGAATCTGCGTCGCCAAGGTCGAGACGATGATCCCCAGCGCGGCAAAGCGCATGGAGCCGACGCGCTTGATGGCGATCTCCGCGCCGGCACTGTACAGCGCATAGGACAGCGCCGAACCGAACACGAAGGCCGCGCCCAGCAGCACCACCCCCATGTCGTCGGCCACCTGCAGGTCGTGGGCGAACGCCAGGCCAATGCCAGCGTAGGACAGCAGCAGCGCGCCGATCTGCCGTCGCTCCAGGCGCTTGCCCATGAACAGCACGCCGATCAGCACGGTCAGGGTCGGATAGACGAACAGGATCAGCCGCTCCAGAGCGGCAGAGATGTACTGCAAGCCTACGAAGTCGAGGATGCTGGCCCCGTAGTAACCGAGCAGCCCCAGCAGGATCAGCAGCCCCCAGTCCTGGCGAGTCAGCGCGGGGCCGCTGCGCAACAGCGAAAGGCTGACCCAGAGCACCACCGGCAAGGCAAAGGTCATCCGCAGGGTCAGCAGCGTGACGGCATCCACGGGCGCTGCGGCATAGGCCAGCTTGACGAAGATCGCCTTAAACGAAAAACCGAATGCCGCGAGTATCGCCAGCACGATGCCCCAGCGCTCGGCCGACCAGTTGTTCCACGCCATGGCAGATCACCTCTCAGACTTTTTCTGAGACGAATGATCACGCCAAGCGAAACCCGGTTAAATTGGCTTTTCCGCAATACAGCGTTCGGATTCGACCAAGCCTATGCACTACGATCTGACCGACCTGCGCCTGTTCGTCGCCATTGCCGAGGCGCGCAACCTCACCCGCGGCGCCGAGCGCGTCCATCTGGCGGCCTCTTCGGCCAGCCATCGCATTCGCCTGCTGGAAGAGTCGACGGGCACGCCGTTGCTGGTTCGCCAGGCCCGCGGCGTCAGCCTGACCCGTGCCGGCGATGTGCTGCTACGCCACGCGCGCCAGGTTTTCGCCCAGCTCGAACAGATGCATGCTGACCTCAGCCCCTATGCCAAGGGGGTGCGCGGCCACGTCAGCCTGTGGGCCAACACCCACGCCACCCATGCCTTCCTGCCGGACAGCCTGGCGACCTTCCTGCAGCGTCACCCCCAGGTGGGTATCTCGCTGGAAGAGCACACCAGCCCCGAAGTGGTCCTGGCCGTCGCCCGCGGCGAGGTGGAGGTCGGAGTCGTGGCCGATACGGTGGCCGGCGCCGAAGTGGAGCTGATCCCCTATCGCGCCGACCGCCTGGTACTGATCGCCCCGCCCGACCACCCGCTGGCCAGACGCGCCCGTACCGCCTTTGCCGAGGTGCTGGACCACCCCTTCGTGATGCTGCATGCCGGCTCGGCCATTCACACCTTCACCATGAACGCCGCCGCCGCGCTCGGCCGCCATCTGGAGGTGCGCATCCAGGTGCGCAGCTTCGAGGCCGTGTGCCGCATGGTCAGCGCCGGCGTCGGTCTGGGCCTGGTGCCGCGCAGCGCCATCGCCGAACACAGCCAGCGCTTGCCGCTGGCCGTTGTCGAACTGGAGGAACCCTGGGCACAGCGCGACCTGCAGGTGTGCGTGCGCAAGCGCGAGCTGCTGTCGCGCTTCGCCGCGGACCTGGTCGACTGCCTGACCGACAGCAGGTTGGAACCGAGATGACGCAGGCGCCATCGGCCAGGTAGCCGCATCGCACAGCGACCGCCAGCGAGAAAGAACGGTCAGCTCGGCGCGCAGCTGCTTTGGGCCGCACGCTGTCGCTGGAGAGTGGCCGGAAGCAAACGTTCAGAGCACAAAAATCTGCCCCTTGGCCGACGACCCTGGCCAAGACTCAATACAATCTGCGCCCGATAACCCTGAGCCATGAACATGGCTGCATCGAACAAGGAACCCGCCCCCATGGCCTCCCCGGATAAACAGCAAAAACGTGCCCAGCGGGCCAAAGTCAAGGCCAAGCAGAACCGGTCGGGCAAAGCCAAGGCCAATGTCGTACATCCGCTGCTGGCCAATCCGCTGGTCAACGAGCCATTCGATGATGTCGAAATCGACCTGAGCACCTTCGACTTCAAAGACATCGAGGAGAACGGTTTCGATCCGGCGCACTTCGACGACCTGTTCCAGGCGATGAAGGTCGGCGAAGGCATCAGCCTGCTCGCGATGTGCCTGGTGTTTCTGCAGTACCCGGTGCTGGAGCTGGTGGTCGCCGAGGAAGAGGAAGACGCAGCCATCGACTTCATGATGGGCCTGCTGATCGCCTATCGCGGGTTCTTCCACGATGAAGACGAAGACACGGCAGTGAATTGGATCAGCAGCGCCGCCTTCCAGACTGCCTACAACGAAGCGTCGATGATCCTGCAGAAGAAGTACGCCCGCGGCACCTCGAGCGACCGAGCTTAGCCGCGAGCCGAGCAGCCACGGTTGGCAAGTCCATTCGAGCGAGAGCGGTGCGAGCAGGCCGGCGCGTTCGGCCAGCGCCGGATTTCGCTGCGGCTGGACCCTCGGCCCTGAGCGTCAGCTCAGAACTGCCTGACCAGCGCCGCCACCAGGATGCCGGCAGCGATGGCGGGCAGCGGTTTTTTCAGCAGCAGCATGGTGGCGGCCGTCGCCAGCAGGGCCAGCCTTGCGCCGGTGTCCCCCTGCAGCGCCATGGGAGCCAGCAGCGCCACCAGCACGGAGCTGGCCATGGCGCCGATGAACTGTTTCACCCGGTAGCCGATGGGCACGAACGACATCACGTAGACACCGCCCCAGCGTGTCGCCAGGGTCACTACCGCCATTAGCAGCACCAGGATCAGTGCGCCGGAACCCGTCGCATCAAGACTCACGTTTCTTCTCCGCCAGGAAGGTTCCGGTCAAGCCACCTGCCAGCGCACCGACGACGACATGGCTGTTGTCCGGCAGGAACCAGTAGGCCAGCAGGGAGGCGCCGGCCGCGACGACCCAGATGGTCAGGATGCGCAGGTTCTTTTCCCCGCCCACCACCATGGCCAGCAGGAAGCAGCCCATCACCATGTCCAGCCCCAGACTCCGGGGATCGTGGATGGCCCCGCCAAAGCAGATGCCCAGCCAGGTGCCCACCACCCAGAACGACCAGAGGGCGAGGCCGCCGCCCAGCAGCAGGCCGATCCCCGGCTGGCCGCGGCCGAACGCCTGCATGGACATGGCCCAGTTGGCATCGGAGGCCAGGAGCATGACGCCATAGCGCCTGGCCGGCGGCAGCTGGCGCAGCCACGGATAGAGTGTCGCCCCCATCAGCAGATGCCGGGCATTGATGGCGAACACGGTGAGCACCAGGGTGAAGAGCGGAACCTGGGGCCCCCACAGCTCCAATGCGGCGAACTGGGAGGCGCCGGCGAAGACCAGCGTGCTCATCGCCATGATCACCGAGTCCTGCAGCCCTGCCTGCACGGCGGCCAGGCCGAAGGCCGCGCCGAATACCGTGACGAACAGGGAGATGGGAACGAGCTGCCTGAAGCCAGCCCACACCATCTGGCGATCGAACTCGTGCAGGGTGGTATCCGTGCCCGTCATGCCGCAGCCTCTCTGCTCGTCGATGTCGATTCCGCTGCTGCAACGGGCGTCGCAGCAGGCTCAGGCCGCGACTATGCGCGCCGCCGAGCAGAAAGGAAAACGCATAATCCTGCTGTATGCTATTTGATATTCGAATGCCAGAGCGTGCCCCATGACCTTCCAGGACCTGCAGATCGACTGGCTGAAATGCTTCGTTGCCGTGGTGGATGCCGGCTCGCTGTCCGGCGCGGCGCCGGAGGTGCATCGCTCCCAGTCGGCCGTGAGCATGCAGCTCAAGAAGCTCGAAGCGGCGCTGGGCTGCCAGTTGCTGGTGCGCGGCCCCCGGCAGCATCAACTCACGGCACAGGGGCAGCTGCTGCTGGGCTATGCGCGGCGGATGCTCGACCTGCACGCGGAAACCCAGGCGGCGTTTCACGGCGAGGAACTGGCCGGCCGCATCCGCCTGGGCGTCCCGGACGATTATGCCGCGCGTTACCTGACCCCCGTGCTCAAGCGCTTCGCGCCCCATCATGGCGCGGTGGAGATCGAGCTGAACTGCGAGCAGTCGACCGCGCTGATCCCCCGTGTCGAGCGCGGCGATCTCGACCTGGCGCTGGTTTCCCGGGACCAGCCGCGACACGGCACCCTGCTGTTCCATGAGCCGATGGTGTGGGTCGGTTCCGCCCAGTTCGAGGTCTGGAGACGCGACCCGCTGCCCATCGCGGTCTATGAAAGCACCAGCCTGGCCAGGCGCAGCGCCCTTAACTCCCTGGCCCTGCAGGGGCGCCGCTACAAGGTGGTGTACAACAGCTCGAGCCTGGCCGGACAGATTGCCGCCGTCGAGAGCGGGCTGGCCGTCGCGGTGCTGACCCAGTGCAGCGTGCCCGCCGGCCTGCAGATCCTGGGTGGCGAACATGGCCTGGGGCCGCTCGAACCCATGGAGGTCGCGGTGTATCGCAGCCGGGCCTCGCAGGGCTGCAAGGCCGTGGACAGCCTGCACAACCTGCTGATCAGGACGCTCAGGCATTCGGCGGCAGCCTGAAGGACGGCGCCGGCGAATTCGAAAGCAAGACCCGGAGTGTGTCCGCCCCCGGCCGGGCCTACAGTAGGCAGCGTCGAACTCGTGGGATAATCCGGACATGTCCAAGCCAACCGAACAACCTGCTGCAGCGACCCTGTCCGACCCGCGCTGGGCCCGGGTGGTCGCCCGCGACCCGCAAGCCGATGGCCGCTTCTGCTACGCGGTGCGGACCACGGGCGTCTACTGCCGCCCCTCGTGCGGCTCGCGCACGCCGCGGCCAGAGAACGTCCGCTTCTTCGCCTCGGCCGCCGCCGCCGAGCGGGCGGGCTTCCGCCCGTGCAAGCGCTGCAAGCCCGACCAGGCGCCCCTCGCCGAGCGGCAGGCCGCCCTGGTGGCCGCGCTGTGCCGGCAGATCGAGGCCGCGGACACGCCGCCCAGCCTGGCGGAGCTGGCGCGCGGCGCCGGGATGAGCGCCTTCCACCTGCATCGCCTGTTCAAGGCGGTCACCGGCGTGACGCCGAGGGCCTACGCGGCGGAACTCCGCGCCCGCAAGGTCCGCGCGACGCTGGGCGGCGGCGGCAGGATCACCGATGCGATCTACGCGGCCGGCTACAACTCGGCCGGCCGCTTCTACCAGGAGTCGGCACACCTGCTGGGCATGCCTCCCGGGAGCTTCCGCGACGGCGGCAACCGGGCGGTCATCCGCTTCGCGGTGGGCGAGTGCTCGCTGGGCTCGATCCTGGTCGCCGCCAGCGAACGCGGCGTCTGCGCCATCCTGCTCGGCGACGATCCCGATGCCCTGGCCCGCGACCTCCAGGACCGCTTCCCCAAGGCCGAGCTGATCGGCGCGGATGCCGCCTTCGAGCAACTGGTGGCCACGGTCGTCGGCTTCGTGGAAATGCCCGGGCGCGGACTCGACCTGCCCCTCGACGTGCGCGGCACCGCCTTCCAGCAGCGCGTCTGGCAGGCGCTGCGGGAAATCCCGGCCGGCACCACGGCGAGCTATGCGGAAATCGCCCAGCGCATCGGTGCGCCCAAGGCCGTGCGCGCCGTGGCGGGCGCCTGCGCGGCCAACGCGCTGGCCGTGGCGATTCCCTGCCATCGGGTGGTGCGCAGCGACGGCGGGCTTTCCGGCTATCGCTGGGGGGTGGAGCGCAAGCGGGCGCTGCTCGAGCGGGAGGCCACGCCGTGACCACCAAGCTTTCCTGCACCATGGCGCTGGGCGCCACCTTCCGCCCCCAGGATATCCTGGCCTTCCATCGCCGCGACCCGCAGGCCATCGCCGAGCGGGTCGACGCGACCGCGCTGCACAAGGGCCTCGTCTGGGGCGATGCCGCGGCCTGCCTGTCCATCGAATTCCACCGCGACCGGGCACAGGCATGCCTGTCCGTCGACGGCGCAGTGGCGGAGGCCGGACAGCCGGCCTTCGAGGCCATGGTCCGCCGCATGCTCGGCCTGGAGCAGGACGTGGAGGCCTTCGAACAGCGCCACCGCCGCCATCCCCAGCTCGGCCCCCTGATCGCCCGGCAGGCCGGCCTGCGCGTGCCGCTCGCCGCCACCCCGTTCGAGGCGCTGACCTGGGCGATCACCGGCCAGCAGATCAGCGTCGGCGCCGCCGTCGCCCTTCGCCGCAAGCTGGTGATGGCGGCGAACGTGCGTCATTCCGGCGGCCTGCTGTGCTACCCGCAGGCTCCCCAGGTCGCCGGGCTGAGCGAAGCGACCCTGCGCCAGGCCGGCTTCTCGGCGACCAAGGCCGGCGCCCTGCTGACCCTCGCCAGAGGGGTGGTGGAGCAGCGCCTTCCCCTCGACGCCTGGATGCACACGCTCCCGGTCGAGGAGGTCCGGACGCAGCTCGAGGCGCTGCGCGGCATCGGCCCCTGGACGGTCAACTACGCGCTGCTGCGCGGTTTCGGCTGGCTGGACGGCTCGCTGCATGGCGATGCCGCCGTGCGCCGCGGGCTGCAGGCGCTACTCGGCCAGCCGGAGCAGGTCAGCGAGGCGCAGGCGCGGGCCTGGCTGGCGGAGTTCTCGCCCTGGCGCGCGCTGGTCGGCGCGCATCTCTGGGCGATGCAGTCCTCTGCCGCCTATTGAGCGAACCGACCCGGACCAGGCAACGCCTTGCCGCGACCTTCGCCATCGGTGGCTCAGTAGGCGCCGGCGAAGTCGACTTCGCCGTGCAGCGCCTCGCCGGCCTGGTAACGCGCCAGGTTGTCGACGAACAGCCGGGCCAGCGCGGCCGGCACCAGCGGGCCGGCGATGTGCCCGGTCAGCGTCAGGCCCGGCGCGTCCCAGAACGGATGCTGCGCCGGCAGCGGCTCCTCGCGGAACACGTCGAGGACCGCACCGGCCAGCCGGCCCTCCTGCAGGGCGTGCAGCAGCGCCGCGTCCACCACCGCGCTGCCCCGCCCCACGTTGACGAACAGCGCACCCGGCGCGACGGCGTGGAAAAAGCTCTCATCGTAGAGGTCGGCGGTCTGCGGCGTGTCGGGCAGGATGTTGACGATGTAGTCGGCCGCGCCGGCCTCGGCGTGCAGCGCGTCGAGCCCGGCGATCCGCTCGAAGTGCTCGAGCGGGCGCGGCCGGTGGGCGATGCCGGTCAGGCGCAGGCCGAAGGGCGCCAGCAGGCGGGCGACCTCGCGACCGATCTCGCCGGCACCGACGATCAGCAGCCGGCGCCCGAACAGGCTGCCTGGAATCCGCGCATCCCACTGGCGCTGCCGCTGGCTTTCCCGGCGCGCCCGCAGCTGCTGCTCGTGTTCGAGCAGGTGGGCGAGCAGGTACTCGGCGATCGGCTGGCCGAACACGCCGACGGCGCGGCTCAGCCGGTAATCGCGGGGCAGATCGGCCGCCAGCAGCGGCCGGTAGCCCGCCCAGGTCGACTGCAGCCACTGCGGGCGCAGCCCGGCGCGCAGCAGCGGCACCAGCCGGTCCGGCTCGCCCAGCCAGATCGTGCAACGGCGCAGCGCCTCTGGTGCGGTGTCCGCCGCGATCAGTTCGAGATCGCCGCACAGGGCGTGCAGCGCGGCGCGCAGTTCGGGGTTGCGGGCATCGGCGAGAAGGATGGGGCCCATCGCGGCGGCTCCTGAGGTCGGCGGGATCGACCCGCGACTATACGCGCGCACGCTGCGCCCCTGAAGCGCCGCGCACGCCATGTGGTCCGCCCGAGCCTGCTTCCTCGTCAGCCGCGCAGCATCGTCGCCTCGTCCTGATCCGGCCGGACTGCACCACTGTCATCGTCAGGCCGCGGCCACGGCGGCGTGTCTCGGCAGGCCGATGGAAATCAGCGCGGCGAGCAGCACGAAGGCGCTGGATACCCACAGGCAGGCCTCGAGGCCCCAGGCCTGGAACACCCAGCCGGACAGCAGCGTGCCGATCAGCCGGCCGAGGGCGTTGGACATGTAGTAGAAGCCGACGTCCAGCGAGACCCCGTCCTCCTTGGCGTAGCTGACGATCAGGTAGCTGTGCAGCGAGGAGTTGATGGCGAACAGCGCGCCGAACAGCAGCAGGCCGCCGATCAGCACCGTCTGTGCGGACAGCTCCGAGCCCAGGCCCAGGGCGATGGCCGCCGGCAGTCCGGCCAGCAGCGCCGCCCAGACGAAGGCCGCACGGCCGTCCGGCACCCTGCCGCTGCGCTTGCCGGTGAAGTACGGCGCGAACGACTGCACGAAGCCGTAGCCGATCACCCACACGGCGAGGAAGCCGCCGACCTGCCAGAAGTCCCAGCCGAAGCTGGCGGACAGGTAGACCGGCAGGGCCACCACGAACCACACGTCGCGGGCGCCGAACAGGAACAGGCGCGCGGCGGAGAGGATGTTGATCGCCCGGCTCTTCGACAGCAGGTCGCGGAACTTGGGCTTGCTCTTGGCCTTGCCGAGGTCCTTCTTCAGCGTCACCAGGCTGGCCAGCCAGATCAGCGCCAGCGCCGCCGCCATGGCCAGTACCGCGCCGGTGAAGCCGATCGCCGTCAGCAGCGCGCCACCGAGGAAGAAACCGACGCCCTTGAGGGCGTTCTTCGAGCCGGTCAGCAGCGCCACCCACTTGTACAGGGTGCCCTGCTGCGAGTCGGCCACCAAGAGCTTGATCGAACTCTTGGCGCTCATCTTGTTGAGATCCTTGGCGATCCCGGACAGCGCCTGCGCCGCCATCACCCAGGGCACGGTGAGCATGGCCGCCGGCACGGTGAGCATCAGCAGCGCCGCCACCTGCAGGCCGAGGCCGATGTTCATGGTGCGATTGAGGCCCAGATGGGCGCCCAGCCAGCCGCCGACCAGGTTGGTGACCACGCCGAAGATCTCGTAGAACAGGAACAGCGCGGCGATCTGCAACGGGCTGTAGCCGAGGCCATGGAAGTGCAGCACCACCAGCATGCGCAGGGCGCCGTCGGTAAGGGTGAAGGCCCAGTAGTTGCCGGTGACCAAGAGGTACTGGCGGATTTCGGGAGAGAGACGGGACAGGGCGTGCATGGGGTAATCCAGGCGACGGAGGTGGATCAGATACAGGATGGGGAAGCCGCTGCGCGACCCGCCCCACCCTGTATTGCGTTCTGCGGGTCAGCCCGCCAGGCCGACCTTGCGGGCCAGCTCCACGGTGCGGTTGGCGTAGCCCCACTCGTTGTCGTACCAGGCGTAGACCTTCACCTGGGTGCCATTGACCACCATGGTCGACAGCGCGTCGACGATCGACGAGCGCGGGTCGGTGCGGTAGTCGATGGACACCAGCGGGCGCTCCTCGTAGCCGAGGATGCCCTGGAGCGGGCCTGCGGCGGCAGCCTTGAGCAGCTGGTTCACTTCCTCGGCGCTGGTGGCGCGCTCCACCTCGAACACGCAGTCGGTCAGCGAGGCGTTGGCCAGCGGCACGCGCACGGCATGGCCGTTCAGGCGGCCGCGCAGCTCGGGAAAGATCTCGGCGATGGCGGTGGCCGAGCCGGTGGTGGTCGGGATCAGGCTCATTCCCGAGGCGCGGGCGCGGCGCAGGTCCTTGTGCGGCTGGTCGAGGATGCTCTGGGTGTTGGTCAGGTCGTGGATGGTGGTGATCGAACCGTGGCGGATGCCGAGGGCCTCATGGATCACCTTGACCACCGGGGCCAGGCAGTTGGTGGTGCAGGAGGCAGCGGTGACGATGCGATGCTGCTCGGGATTGAACAGCTGGTCGTTGACGCCCATGACGATGTTCAGTGCGCCCGCCTCCTTGACCGGTGCGCTGACCACCACGCGCTTGACGCCCTGGTCCAGATAGGCCTGGAGGACGGCGACGGTCTTCATCTTGCCGCTGGCCTCGATCACCAGATCGCAACCCGACCAGTCGGTATCGGCGATAGCCTTGTTGGCGGTGACCCGGATGCGCTTGCCGTCGATCACTACGCAGTCGCCGTCGCTGCCCGCCTCATGCTGCCAGCGGCCGTGCACCGAGTCGAAATTGAGCAGATGGGCGTGGGTCGCCGCGTCGCCGGCCGGATCGTTGATCTGCACAAACTCCAGCTCCGGCCAGCCCCAGGCCGCGCGCAGGGCCAGTCGTCCGATGCGGCCGAAGCCGTTGATGCCTACCTTGATGGTCATGGTCTTGTTGTCTCCGTTCCCGGTGAAGGTTTATTCAGCGTCGAACTGGGCGATCCAGGCGGCATGCGCCGGATGCTGGATGGCCTTGGGGCGCAGGGCCTGGACCATGGCCACCGCTTCGCCGCGCGGCAGGCCACGGTCGATCAGGATGCGCGCGGCGATCAGCCCGGTGCGCCCGGAGCCGCCCTTGCAGTGGATGGCGATGCTGCGTCCTTCGCCGAGCAGGGCGGCGATGCGCTCGCGCGCCTGGCTCCAGGCGCTGGCGAAATCGTCCAGCGGCACCTGCTCGTCGGCCACCGGCAGGTGGAACCACTCTAGGTCGCGCGCGGCGCACAGTGCCGGCAGGTCGGCGGCCTGGTTCTGCTCCAGCTCGCTGGCCGGCATCAGGGTGATCAGCGCCTCGGCGCCGGCCGCCTGCAAGGTATCCAGGGCGTCAGCCACGCCGGTGTCCTTGCTGCCCGGGCACGGGGTGAAGATCAGTCGGCCGGAGCAGCCGGGGACGTCGAGGATGTCGTAGGGATGGGGCACGATGGGGTTTCCTTGGAGACTCAGATGGTGCGCAGGTTGACGCGGCGGGACAGCTCTTCGGCCGATTCCTTGCGCTCGGAGTAGCGGTCGACCAGGTAGTCGGCGCGCCCGCGCAGCAGCAGGGTGAACTTGACCAGCTCCTCCATCACGTCGACCACGCGGTCGTAGTAGGCAGATGGCTTCATGCGGTCGGCCTCGTCGAATTCGAGGAAGGCCTTGGCCACCGAGGACTGGTTGGGGATGGTGAACATGCGCATCCAGCGACCGAGCACGCGCATCTGGTTGACCGCGTTGAACGACTGCGAGCCGCCGCAGACCTGCATCAGCGCCAGGGTCTTGCCCTGGGTCGGGCGGATCGCGCCCATGCTCAGCGGAATCCAGTCGATCTGCGCCTTGAACACCGCGCTCATCGCGCCGTGGCGCTCCGGCGAACACCACACCTGGCCTTCCGACCAGAGCACCAGCTCGCGCAGCTCGCGGACCTTGGGGTGGTCCTCGGGCGCGTCGTCCGGCAGCGGCAGGCCGGACGGGTCGAAGATGCGCGTCTCGGCGCCGAAGCGCTCGAGCAGGCGCGCGGCCTCCTGCACCAGCAGCCGGCTGTAGGAGCGCTCGCGGTTGGAGCCGTAGAGCAGCAGGATGCGCGGCTTGTGCTCGGGCAGGGCAGGCAGGCCGAGCCTGTCCGGGTCGGGCAGATCGAGCAGTTCGGGATCGATGTTGGGCAGGTCGTCGTGCATGGTGTCAATCCGGGCTGTCAAATGAGGGTCAGGCGCAGGCGCTGGTGCGCCCGGGGCGGTTGCGCATGCCCTCCAGGCGCTCGCTGTTCGGCCGCAGCCAGTGCTTGTTGGCCGCCAGGATGGTGCCGAGCATCTCGTGCACCCAGTCGGGCAGGTGCGGATGCAGGCGGTAGTACACCCACTGGCCCTGGCGACGATCCTCCAGCACGCCACAGCTGCGCAGCAGCGCCAGGTGGCGAGAGATCTTCGGCTGGCTTTCTTCCAGCGCCGCGGTCAGCTCGCACACACACAGCTCGCCCTCGCGGGCGATCAGCAGGGTCATGCGCGCCCGGGTCTCGTCGGCCAGGCATTTGAAAACCGTGGTGGGGGTCAGGTGCTCGACCATGGCAATCCTCGGCATTGTTGCTTCCGCGGCGCGGATGTCTCGGTGCGCACGTGGAGGGGTGACGACATTGCACGCGTGGCCGGTGACCGATCGGGTCGGCTCGCTTGAGAATGCGTTTTGGCGAATATATTATCAGCCATATATGAAGTAAAGCATGCAAGCACGGACAACTGCCGACCTCCGCATCAAGTGCCTGGCTGCTGCATCCCCCTGCGACCGCATGCCGCTCCGGCAGAAAAAACTCACATATTCGACTATTCGAATGTTAAGGTTTTGCCATCCCGGTGAACCCTGAGCGGCCCCAGTGGCCAGCTACCATCACGGACATGCGAGGCCCGGCATGCTGAACACCCCGACTACAGTGGACGTACTCATCATCGGCGGCGGCCAGGCTGCGCTGGCCACCGCCTACTTCCTGCGCCGCACCCAGCGATCCTTCCTGCTGCTCGACGAACAGGCCAGCCCCGGCGGCGCCTGGCTGCACGGCTGGGACTCGCTGCGGCTGTTCTCCCCGGCCACCTGGAGTTCGATTCCCGGCTGGCCGATGCCGGCCAGTGCATCCACCTACCCGACCCGCGCCGAGGTCATCGACTACCTGAGCCGCTACGAGCAGCGCTACCAGCTGCCAGTGCTGCGCCCGGTGCATGTCGAGGCGGTGGAGCGCGACGGCGACCATCTGCGGGTGCGCGCCGGCCAGCACAGCTGGCAGGCGCGGGCGGTGGTCAGTGCCACCGGCACCTGGAGCAACCCGTACATCCCCGACTACCCCGGTCGCGAGCAGTTTGCCGGGATGCAGCTGCACTCGGCGCACTACGTCGCCCCGGCACCCTTCGCCGGCCAGCGGGTGATGATCGTCGGCGGCGGCAACTCGGGGGCGCAGATCCTCGCCGAGGTGTCGAAGGTCGCCGAAACCCTGTGGATCACCCCCGAGCCGCCGCTGTTCCTGGCCGACGATGTCGATGGCCGCGTGCTGTTCGAGCGCGCCACCGAACGCTGGAAGGCCCAGCAGGAGGGCCGCACGGTCGAGCAGCCGATCGGCGGCCTCGGCGACGTGGTGATGGTCGAACCGGTGCGCGAGGCGCGCAGCCGTGGCGTGCTGGTCAGCGAAAGGCCGTTCAAGTGCTTCACCGAACACGGCGTGGAGTGGGCCGACGGCCGTCGTGCCGAGGTCGATGCGGTGGTCTGGTGCACCGGCTTCCGCCCGGCTCTGGATCACCTGAGCGCGCTGGGGGTGATCGAGGCCGACGGCAAGGTGGCCGTCGAGAATACCCGTGCGCTGAAGCAGCCGAACCTGTGGCTGGTCGGCTACGGCGAGTGGACCGGCGCCGCCTCGGCCACCCTGATCGGCGTGACCCGCACGGCGCGCAGTACGGTGAGCGAGATCGACGCAGCCCTCGGTGGGCACTGAATATCCGGCACTGCCTCTCGGCAGCCGGCATCTGCAAGAAAGGAAGGAAACATCGATGTCCAGCCCCTGTGAAGTGGCGGCCAGACAGGCCGCCGGCGCGCCGCTCGGCTTCTTCGAGCGCTACCTGACCCTCTGGGTGTTCCTGTGCATCGTCGCCGGCACCCTGCTCGGCCTGTACCTGCCCGCTGCGGCCCAGACGGTCGGGGCGCTGGAGGTGGCCCAGGTCAATATCCCGGTCGGCGTGCTGATCTGGGTGATGATCATCCCCATGCTGATGAAGATCGACTTCAGCGCGCTGCACGAGGTACGCCAGCAGAAGGCCGGCATGGGCGTCACCCTGTTCGTCAACTGGGCGGTCAAGCCGTTCTCCATGGCGCTGATCGGCTGGCTGTTCATCAAGGTACTGTTCGCCGACTGGCTGCCGGCCGGCGAACTGGACAGCTACATGGCCGGGCTGATCCTGCTCGGCGCCGCGCCCTGCACGGCGATGGTGTTCGTGTGGAGCAACCTGTGCAACGGCAACGCCAACTTCACCCTGACCCAGGTGGCGCTCAACGACCTGGTGATGGTGTTCGCCTTCGCGCCCATAGTCGCGCTGCTGCTCGGCGTGTCGTCGATTCCGGTGCCCTGGGACACCTTGCTGCTCTCGGTGGTGATGTACATCGTCATCCCGCTGGCCATCGCCCAGTTCATCCGCGCCCAATTGATGAAGCGTGGCGAAGCAGCCTTCCAGGCCGCGCTGGCGAAGGTCTCGCCGTTCTCCATCCTCGCCCTGCTGGCCACCCTGGTGCTGCTGTTCTCCTTCCAGGGCGAGGCCATCGTCGAACAACCGCTGGTGATCGGCCTGCTCGCCGTGCCGATCCTGTTGCAGACCCTGTTCATCGCCGCCCTCGGTTACTGGCTGTGCCGCAGCCTGAAGGTGCGCCACGACGTGGCCGGTCCCGCCACCATGATCGGCGCCTCCAACTTCTTCGAACTGGCGGTGGCGGTGGCCATCGTCCTCTATGGCTTCGACTCCGGCGCCGCGCTGGCCACGGTGGTCGGCGTGCTGATCGAAGTGCCGGTGATGCTCGCCCTGGTGCGCATGGTCAACCACAGCCGCGCCTGGTACGAGCGCGCCCTGCCGCGTCGCTAAGGAGCTTCCATGGAAATCTTCAAGTGGCTGAACGACCAGCTGCTGCGCATGGACTGGCTCTCCACCCTGGTACGCCTGCTGGTGGAAGACGTGTTCGGCCTGGACATGGCCAGCCGCCTCGGCGGCAGCCTGCACTTCTTCATCTATGACGTGATCAAGATCTTCATCCTGCTGTCGGTGCTGATCTTCGCCATCTCCTGGGTGCAGAGCTACTTCCCGCCCGAGCGTACCCGGCGGATTCTCGGCGGCATGCGCGGTTTCCGCGCCAATCTCACCGGCGCGCTGCTCGGCACGGTCACGCCGTTCTGCTCCTGCTCGTCGATCCCGCTGTTCATCGGCTTCACCAGCTCCGGGCTGCCGCTGGCGGTGACCTTCTCGTTCCTGATCTCCTCGCCGCTGGTCGACCTGGCCTCGATGATCCTGCTGGCCAGTGTCTTCAACTGGACGATCGCCCTGGCCTACGTGGCGGTCGGCATCGTGCTGGCGGTGCTCGGTGGCACCCTGATCGGCCAGGCGCGGATGGAGCAGTACGTCGAAGCCTTCGTCACCCGGCACAAGGCGCTCGACCTGCCGCAGGAGCGACTGACCCTGCGCGATCGCCTGAGCTACGCCCGCGCGCAGGTCGGCGAAATCATCCAGCGCGTCTGGCTGTACATCCTGATCGGCGTGGGCATCGGCGCCGCGATCCACAACTGGATTCCGGCAGAACTGATCGGCGCGGTGATCGGCCAGGACAACTGGTGGTCGGTGCCGGTGGCGGCAGTGGTCGGCGTGCCGATGTACGCCGACATCTTCGGCACCCTGCCGATCGCCGAGGCACTGGTGGCCAAGGGTGTCGGCCTCGGCACCGTGCTGGCCTTCATGATGGCGGTGACCGCGCTGTCGCTGCCCTCGCTGATCATGCTCAAGAAGGTGGTCAAGGCGCCGCTGCTGGCGCTGTTCTTCGCCATCGTGGTGGTCGGCATCATGCTGATCGGCTATCTGTTCAATGCCTTTGCCTACCTGTTCATCTGAACCGGCTCATACATCCCAGGAGAAACCTGATGATCATCAAAATCCTCGGTTCCGGCTGCAAGAAGTGCGTGACCCTCACCGAAAACACCCGGGCGGCGCTGGCCAGCCTCGGCCGCGAGGCCGAGGTGGTCAAGGTCACCGACTTCGCCGAGATCGCCGCCCACGGCGTGATGTCGACCCCGGCCCTGGCCATCGACGACAAGGTGGTCTCCGTGGGCAAGGTGCTCAGCCCCAGCGAGGTTGCCGCCCTCATCCAGGGCTGACCTGGCGCCCTACCCGGCGAGCACGCGTTCCAGCTCGGGTACGGCCTCGAACAGGTCGGCGACCAGGCCGTAGTCGGCGACCTGGAAGATCGGCGCCTCCTCGTCCTTGTTGATCGCCACGATCACCCTGGAGTCCTTCATCCCGGCCAGGTGCTGGATGGCGCCGGAGATGCCCACGGCGACGTACAGCTGCGGCGCGACTATCTTGCCGGTCTGGCCGACCTGCAGGTCGTTGGGCACGAAGCCGGCATCGACGGCGGCACGCGAGGCGCCCACGGCGGCGCCGAGCCTGTCGGCCAGGCCGTAGAGCAGCTGGAAGTTGTCGCCGTTCTGCAGGCCGCGGCCGCCGGAGACGACGATCCTGGCGCCGGTCAGTTCGGGGCGCTCGGACTTGGCCAGCTCCTCGCCGACGAAGGCGGAAATGCCGGCGTCACCGCCAACGGCAACCGCTTCGATGGCGGCGCTACCGCCCTCGCCCGCCACCGCGTCGAAGCCGGTGCTGCGCACGCTGATGACCTTGACGCTGGCCGAAGACTGCACGGTGGCGATGGCGTTGCCGGCGTAGATCGGGCGCTGGAAGGTATCGGCCGATACGATCCTGACGATCTCGGAGATCTGCTCGACGTCGAGCAGCGCGGCGACGCGCGGAAGGTAGTTCTTGCCGTTGCTGGTGGCCGGCGCCAGCACATGGCTGTAGGCGTTGCGAGCCAGCCCGACGATCAGCGGCGCGAGGTTCTCCGGCAACTGATGGGCGTAGGCCGGGACGTCGGCGAGCAGCACCTTGGCCACACCGGCGACCTGGGCGGCAGCTTCGGCCACCACACCACAGCCTTGGCCGGCGACCAGCACATGGATGTCGCCACCGATCTGGGTAGCGGCGGCCACGGTGTTGAGGGTGGCGGCAGCCAGGGCACTGTTGTTGTGTTCAGCGATTACCAGGATTGCCATCTCAGATCACCTTCGCTTCGTTCTGCAGTTTCTCGACCAGTTCAGCCACCGAGCCCACCTTGATTCCGGCCTTGCGCGCGGCCGGCGCCTCGATCTTGAGCACCCTGAGCGTGGAGGCGGTGGATACGCCGAGGGCGTCCGGGGTGACGGTCTCCAGCGGCTTCTTCTTGGCCTTCATGATGTTGGGCAAGGAGGCGTAGCGCGGTTCGTTGAGGCGCAGGTCGGTGGTGACGATGGCCGGCAGCGCAAGGGCCACGGTCTGCAGGCCGCCGTCGATCTCGCGGGTGACGTTGACCTTGTCGCCAGTAACCTCGACCTTGGAGGCAAAGGTGCCCTGGGCGAAGCCGGTCAGCGCGGCGAGCATCTGCCCGGTCTGGTTGTTGTCGCTGTCGATGGCCTGCTTGCCGAGGATCACCAGCTGCGGCTGCTCCTTGTCGACCAGTGCCTTGAGCAGCTTGGCGACGGCCAGCGAGCCGAGCTCGGCGTCGCTCTCGACCAGCACGGCGCGGTCGGCGCCGAGGGCCAGGGCGGTGCGCAGCTGCTCCTGGGCGGCGGCCGGGCCGACCGAGACCACCACCACCTCGCTGGCGATGCCCTGCTCCTTGAGGCGTACCGCTTCCTCCACGGCGATCTCGCAGAACGGGTTCATCGCCATCTTCACATTGGCCAGATCGACGCCGGAGTGGTCCGCCCTGACACGGACCTTGACGTTGTAGTCCAGCACCCGCTTCACGGTCACCAGAATCTTCATCACCACCTCGCTCGTTGCTGTCATGCCCGGACGGGCTTGCCTGTGGCACGGATTATCGACAGCCGCGCCCAGCGTTGAGGAGGCAAGGCGAGCGAAGGGGGCGTTCAGCTTTGCTGCAGAATCCGCCGCGGCGCCAATGCAAGAGGCCCCCGATGCGGGGGCCTCTTCGCCAGCAAGGATTCAGCTGCCGGGCGGTGGCTCGACCACCCCTGCCCAGTCCACATAGCGCCGCCACTGGGCCTTGAGTTCCTCGACCTTCTGCGGATGGCGGGCGGACAGGTCGGTGGTTTCGCCGCGATCCTCGGCCAGGTTGTAGAGCTTCCATTCGTAGGGCCGGTCGGGCAGCGGCGGACCGCTGTGCGGGGCGCGGGCGGCCACCAGTTTCCAGTCGCCGTCGCGCACGTAGGCCTGGCCGAACAGCTCGCCAACCACCTGTCGCGGCGTGTCGGCCCGTCCGCCGGCGAGCATGGCCAACAGCGAGCGCCCGGTCATCGGCGCCTTGGGCGCTCCCCGGTAGCTGTCGCCGGGCAGCGGCAGGCCGGCCACCTCGAGGAAGGTCGGCGCCAGGTCGTCGACCCGGCCGAAGCCGCCGAGGATGCGCCCGCCCCCGCCGCCCATGGCCGCCGGCAGGCGCACGATGGTCGGCACGGCGATGCCGCCCTCGGCGGTGGTGCCCTTGACCAGACTGAACGGCGTCGCGCTGACCTCGGCCCAGCGGTAGCCGTAGTTGATGTTGGAGCCCCGGCGGCCGATGTTGGCCAGCGAGTCGTCGGTCATGCCGTCGCCCGGCGAGTAGCCCTTGGCGTGGTCCTCGCCGGCGGCGCCGTTGTCGGACATGAACACGATCAGGGTGTTCTCGTATTCACCGATGCGCTTGAGGTAGTCGATCAGCCGGCCGATGTTCGCATCCAGGTGCTCGACCATGGCCGCGTATACCTCCATCTTGCGCGCCTGCACCGCCTTCTCCGTAGCATCGAGCTGCTGCCACTGCGGGCTCGGCACGCTCGCCGGCGCAGCGGCGACGAACTGCGGATCGACCAGCCCGAGCCGTTTCAGGCGCTCGATGCGCTCCTCACGGATGGCGTCGTAGCCGGCGGCGTAGCGGCCACGGTACTTGTCGATGTAGGCCTCGGGAGCGTGCAGCGGCCAGTGCGGCGCCGTGTAGGCGGCGTAGGCGAAGAACGGCTTGCCGCTCGCTCGCCCGGACTCGATGTAGTCGATCAGCTTGTCGGTGTAGAAGTCGCTGGAGAAGAAGTTCTCCGGCAGCTCGACGGGCTTGCCGTCCTCGCGGTAGCTGACGTTCTCGACCCGCACCGTCGAGCCCGGCAGCGGCTTGAAGTGGCTGGCGCCGCCTTCGAGCAGGGTCAGCGAGCGGTCGAAGCCCCAGGCGTGCGGCCCCTGGTCGTCGGCCTTGCCCAGGTGCCACTTGCCGGCCATGTAGGTGACATAGCCGCCGTCCTTGAGCAGCCGCGGCAGCGAATGGGCGCGCCCATTGAGGTGTCCCTCGTAGCCCGGACGGCCCTGCAGGGACTTGGCGAAGGGCAGTACCTCGGCCATGGTGCCGAGGCCGACCAGGTGGTTGTCGGTGCCGGACATCAGCATCGCCCGGGTCGGCGAGCAGGTCGGCGCGGCGTAGAAATCGGTCATCCGCACCCCCTCCCCGGCCAGCTGGTCGAGGCTCGGCGTCTCGATCTCGCCGCCGAAGCTGGCGATGTCGGAGAAGCCCAGATCGTCGGCGAGGATCAGCAGGATGTTCGGCTGCTCGGCCGCCCAGGCGCCGGCCGGCAATACGCAGGCCAGCAGGGCGGCACCGGCCGCCCGCTTGAGTCGTTGCATGGTGTATTCCCGTTGTTCTTGTTGGCCCAGTCTGCTCACTCATCCGCCTGGGTGGATTGCAGGCGGAGCAGACGATCCCCGGTATAGGAACCGATATAGAGTACCCCGCCGGCGTCGACCGCCACCGAGGCGCCGGCCAGCACGCCCTCCTTCGCCGCGAACAGCTCGCGGTTCTCGCCGCTCTGCGTATCCACGGCAGACACCTTGAAGCCCACCGGGCAGTGCTCGACATGGCTGGCGAAGCAGCGCTGGAAGGCGCCGGCGTCGTCGATGCCGGCGCCGAGCAGACGACCGTCCGCGCCCCAGCTCAGGTTGTCGACCATGTAGCCGACCGGCACCCGCGCCAGCGGGCGCCCCTCCTGCAGGTCGAACTGGCGGATCTCCTGGGCGGTCCAGGCGGCGAACCAGGCATGCCGGCCATCGGCCGACACCTGCACGCCGTTGGGGAACGGCGCATCGCTGCCCGCCAGCTTCTGCAGCGCCTGTCCCGGCGCCCAGCGCATCAGGTAGCCGGTGTCGCGGCCGTCGAGCATCTGCTCCAGCGGCAGCGGCGGCGCCATGCTCGGCGACTCGAACATCACGCTGGCGACGAAGCCGCCGTCCGGGGTGGCCGCCACATCGTTGAAGCGACCGATCTCCTGCTGCTCGACGCAGCCGCGCCAGTACGCCTGCCAGTCGCCGCCGTCCGCCACCAGCTCGACGAACTCGACGGCCTCGCGACCGCTGTGGTTGACCACCAGCAGCTGCTGGCGGCCATCGGCGCGCTTGGTCAGGTGGATGCCATGGGCGCCGGGCGCCTGCGCCGGCGCGCTACAGCCGGCCTCGCCCCAGCCTTCCTGCGGCGCGATCTGCAGCGGCAGGTCGCGGACCTTCTCGCTCTGCAGGTCCATCATGCGCAGGCGCGAAACCTGCTGGCCGGCCAGGCCGGGGGTGATGCTCATGATCAGTTGGCGGCCGTCCGGAGTGAGTTCCAGATCCTCCGGCGGGGCAATGCCGCAGACCGGCTGGAAGCCTTGCCCCGGCGTGCAGGGCGGCGCGTCGGCGAAGGCGGCAGTACCGAGCAGCGAACAGGCCAAGATGGCGGCGGGATGGATCCTGGGCACGGGCAACTCCTTTGACTTTGCAGGCATGGTTCACGGCAAAGCTACCAGCCGGGCAGCGGGCGACCAGACAAACGAAGCGAACGGTGCTTTCGCTTTAACGTCGATGAAGCCGCCGGCCGGGTTGGCCAGAATGGCCTTACCTCGACAACCAGACGGATCTCGCGCAGGCAGCGGCGCAAAAGGATCCCAGGAGAGCCACATGACTAGTGCAGACCGAAACCTCGACCCCAGCCTCGATCCCCGCCAGTTCCGCCGCGCCCTCGGCAACTTCGCCAGCGGGGTGACCATCGTCACCGCCTGCGGTGCCGACGGCCACAAGGTCGGCGTCACCGCCAACAGCTTCAACTCGGTCTCGCTGGAGCCGCCGCTGATCCTCTGGAGCCTGGACAAGCGCTCCAGCGCCTGGGAGGTGTTCCAGGACGCCAGCCACTTCGCGGTCAACCTGCTGGCCGCCGAGCAGATCGCCCTGTCCAACCACTTCGCCCGCCCGCAGGAAGACAAGTTCGCCGGCATCGAACACAGCGCGGGTCTCGGCGGTGCGCCGCTGTTCGACGGCTGCGCCGGCAACTTCCAGTGCAGCCAGTTCCAGCACATCGACGGCGGCGACCACTGGATCATGATCGGGCGGGTGGAGCGCTACGAGGACCACGGCCGCGCGCCGCTGGTCTATCACCAGGGCGGCTACGCCATGGTCCTGCCCCACCCGCGCGGGCGCAAGCCGGAGACCGGCGAGGCGAGCGAGAGCCGCGACCTGCTCAACACCCGCCTCGGCGACAACCTGTTCTACCTGCTGATCCAGGCGGTCAACGCCTGCCATCCGCGCTTCGTCCAGGAGAACCTCGCGCTGGACCTGCGCAACAGCGAGGCGCGCCTGCTGCTGGTGCTGGACAGCGCGCCCAACGCCAGCCTCGCCGAACTGCAGCAAGCCGCCGCCATGCCGGCGCAGGAAGTCGAGGAAGCCCTGGCTGCCCTGCAGGAACGCGGCTATCTGGAAAGTGTGGAGCAGCGCCACCAAGTCACCGCCGCCGGGCATGCCAAGCTGGAGGCGCTGTGGGGCACAGTGAACAATGCGCAGCAGGATATCTTCGGCACCCTCAGCGATGGCGAGCTAGAAGTGTTCAAGAAGGCGCTGCGTCTGGGCATGGCCAGCCGCTGAAGCCAGCCCCATCAGCCGCGCAAACGACAAGGGGGGAGACGGTAACCGTCTCCCCCCTTGTCGTTGTGCCGGCTTCAGTGCTGCAGGAAGTCGATCACCAGGCGGTTGAACGCCGCGGCGTGCTCCCACTGCGCCCAGTGGCCGCACTGGCTGAACACGTGCAGGCGCGAGTCGGGGATGCCGTTGAGCAGCTTGAGGCTCCAGTCGATGGGCACGAAGCGGTCGTCGCGGCCCCAGGTGATCAGCGTTTTCGCCTTGATGCCCGGCAGGTCGGCGCTGAAGTCGCCGAAGTTGAACTGGCTCAGCTCGACGCTCTTGAGGAAGTTCTCCAGGTGCAGCGGGTTGGCCAGGATGCTGTTCAGGCGCAGCTGGATCAGCTCCTCGGTCAGCGTGCTGGGGTCGTAGACGAAGACGTTGAGCATCTTCTTCAGGTTGTCCAGGGTCGGCTCGCGGTAGACCTGGAACAGCAGCTTGATGCCCTCCATCGGCAGCGGGGTGAACAGGCTGGTCTTGCCGACGCCGCCGGCGCCCATGAGGATCAGCTTGTTCAGCCGCTCGGGAAACTCGACGGCGAAGGCCAGCGCGCTGCCGCCGCCCATCGAGTTGCCGATCAGGTGCGCGCGGTCGATGTCCAGCGCGTCCATCAGGCCCTTGGTGTAGCGGGCGTTGACCACGAAGCGCGGCTCGGCGCTGAGGATCGGGTCGGATTTGCCGAAGCCCGGGCAGTCGAGCAGGATCACCCGGTAGCCGGCCTCGACGAAGGCGTCGACGTTGCGGTGGAAGTTGGCCCAGCCGGTGGCGCCGGCGCCGGAGCCGTGCAGCATGATCACCACTTCGCCGCTGCCGGCGTCGTTGTAGTGCAGGCGCAGGTCGCCGACCTGGACGAAGTGGCTGGTGTTGTCCTGGGTGTACTGGCTCATGGTTGTTTTCCTTGTTGTTCGATGTTGAATTGCATGCGAATGGGAAACTCAGTGGCCCTTGCCTGCCGCCAGCAGGTCGAGGGCCACGTCGACGATCATGTCTTCCTGGCCACCCACCATGCGGCGGCGGCCCAGTTCGACGAGGATGTCGAGGGTCTTCAGGCCGTACTTGGCCGCCGCCACTTCGGCGTGGCGCAGGAAGCTCGAGTAGACGCCGGCGTAGCCGAGACCGAGGGTCTCGCGGTCGACGCGCACCGGACGGTCCTGCAGCGGACGCACCAGGTCGTCGGCGGCGTCCATCAGGCGATACAGGTCGGTGCCGTGGTTCCAGCCCAGACGCTCGGCGGCAGCAATGAACACCTCCAGCGGTGCATTGCCGGCGCCGGCGCCCATGCCGGCCAGGCTGGCGTCGATGCGGTCGCAGCCCTCCTCCACCGCGGCGATGGAGTTGGCCACGCCGAGGGACAGGTTGTGGTGGGCGTGCATGCCGGTCTGGGTCTCGGGGTTCAGCACGGCCTTGAAGGCGCGCATGCGGTCGCGGATGTCCTGCATGTTCATCGCGCCACCGGAGTCGGCCATGTAGATGCACTGGGCGCCGTAGCTTTCCATCAGCTTGCCCTGGGCGGCCAGCTGCTCGGCGGGGATCATGTGGCTCATCATCAGGAAGCCGACGGTGTCCATGCCCAGCGAACGGGCGTACTCGATGTGCTGCTTGGAGACATCCGCCTCGGTGCAGTGGGTGGCGATGCGCACCGAGCGGGCGCCGGCCTCAAAAGCAGCCTTGAGGTCGTGCACCGTGCCGATGCCGGGCAGCAGCAGCACGGTGATCCTGGCGTGCTTAATGACGTCGGCGGCGGCCTCGATCCACTCCAGGTCGGTGTGCGCGCCGAAGCCGTAGTTGAACGAGGAACCCTGCAGGCCGTCGCCGTGGGTCACCTCGATGGAATCGACGCGCGCCTCGTCCAGGGCGCGGGCGATGTCCTGCACGTTCCGGATCGAGTACTGGTGGCGCACGGCGTGGCTGCCGTCGCGCAGGGTCACGTCGGAGATGTACAGCTTCTTGCTCGGGTCGAAGGTCATGGCGCTTCTCCTCAGCCGTTGTTCATGGCGTTGTTCAGGATCGACAGGGCCATGCGCTCGGCGGTGGCCAGCGCGGCGGAGGTCATGATGTCGAGGTTGCCGGCGTAGGCCGGCAGGTAGTGGGCGGCGCCTTCGACTTCGAGGAACACCGAGGTCTTGAGACCGGAGAACTTGCCATGGCCCGGGATGGTCAGCGGCGCGTCCTCGGGTATCACGTCGAACTGCACCTTCTGCTTCAGGCGGTAGCCCGGCACGTAGGCCTGCACGGCCTGGGCCATTTCCTCGACCGAGGCTTCGACCTTGGCCTGGTCGACCGCTTCGGACAGCACGAACACGGTGTCGCGCATGATCAGCGGCGGCTCGGCCGGGTTCATGACGATGATCGCCTTGCCCTTGGCGGCGCCGCCGATCACCTCGATGGCCTTGGAGGTGGTCTCGGTGAATTCGTCGATGTTGGCGCGGGTGCCCGGGCCGGCGGATTTCGAAGCAATGGAAGCGACGATCTCGGCGTAGTGCACCTTGGCCACGCGCGATACCGCGGCGACCATCGGGATGGTGGCCTGGCCGCCGCAGGTGACCATGTTGACGTTGGTCGCGGCGAGGTTTTCTTCCAGATTGACCACCGGCACGCAGTACGGGCCGATGGCCGCCGGGGTCAGGTCGATCAGGCGGATGCCAGGCTTGAGCGAGCGCAGGAAGGCGTCGTTCTTGACGTGGGCGCCCGCGCTGGTGGCGTCGAACACGAAGTCGATGTCCTGGAACACGTCCATGCGGGTCAGGCCCTCGACACCCTCGTGGGTGGTGGCCACGCCCATGCGCGCGGCGCGGGCCAGGCCATCGGAGGCCGGGTCGATGCCGACCATGGCGCCCATTTCCAGATTCTGGCCGTGGCGCAGGATCTTGATCATCAGGTCGGTGCCGATGTTGCCCGAGCCGACGATGGCGACTTTCAATTTCTTGTTGTTCATCGGGATTTCCTTGTGGATGTCGCTCAGTCGAAGCGGATCGAGCAGCTGCCGATGCCGGTCAGGGTCATGCGCAGCTGGTCGCCGGCCGCCACCGGCACCATGGCCGACAGCGCGCCGGAGAGGATCACCTCGCCGGCCTTGAGGCCCATGCCCAGGCGGCCCAGGGTGTTGGCCAGCCAGGCCACGGCGATCACCGGCGAGCCCATGGTCGCGGCGCCAGCACCGGTGCCGACGATGCGGCCGTTCTTCTCCAGCACCATGCCGGTGGTGAACAGGTCCAGCTGGCGCGGGTCGACCAGGCGGTCGCCGAGCACGAACACGCCGCAGGAGGCGTTGTCGGCGACGGTGTCCTGGATGCGGATCTTCCAGTCCTGGATGCGCGAATCGACGATCTCGAAGCAGGCCATCACGCCCTCGGTGGCGCGCAGCACGTCGGCCACGGTGACCCCCGGCCCGACCAGGTCGTGCTTGAGCACGAAGGCGATCTCGCCCTCGGCCTTGGGCTGGATCAGCGAGGCCATCGGCACGCTGGAGCCCTGGTCGACGATCATGCGGTCGGTGAGCTGGCCGAAGTCCGGCTGGTTCACCTTGAGCATGTCCATCACTGCCTGGCTGGTGACGCCGATCTTCTTGCCGACGATGCGCTCGCCCTGCTCCAGGCGGCGGGCGATCAGGCGCTGCTGGATGGCGTAGGCATCCTCAATGCCCAGTTGCGGGAAGCGCTCGGTCAGCGGCGCCACCGCCTCGCCGCTGCGCAGCGCGTTGAACAGTTCGTCGCCCAGCGCCGCGATGTCGAAGGAAGTGCTGTTCACGGGGTGGTTCTCCTCTGCGGGGAAACTGCGGAATGGATTGAGAAAGTGCAGGCTCATGCGATGGCGTGACATCCGGCGGCGGCGCACTCGATGTCCTGCTCCTCGCTGGCGCCGGACACGCCGATCGCGCCGACCAGCCGGCCGTCGACCAGCAGCGGGAAGGCGCCGCCCATCGGCACCATGCGCGGACGCAGCAGCAGGCAGGTACGTACGTGATCGGGCGCGCAGCTCATCAGCTCGCCCAGCGCCCCGGTAGGCATGGAGAAGGACACCGCGGTCATCGCCTTGTCCTGGGCGATGTCGATGGTGTGCAGCGGCGCCTGCGGCAGGCGGGAGAAGGCCAGCAGATGGCCGCCGGCATCGACCACCGCGACGCTGACCCGCAGGCCACGCTCCTCGGCGTGGCGCAGGGCGGCGGCGATGGCCTGGTGGGCCACCGGCAGACTCAGCGGATCGCTCAGGCGCTGGGCGCTGGCGCCGGGGTTGGGATGCAGGTTCATGCCGGCACCTCCTGGCCGCTGGCGCAGGCCACGGGCGCCGCCGGCCTGAGCATGAAGCAGGCCAGCGCCGGGACCAGCACCAGGGCCACCAGCATGTTGCAGAGGAACATGAAGGTCAGCAGCACGCCCATGTCGGCCTGGAACTTGATCGGCGAGAAGATCCAGGTCACCACGCCGAGCGACAGGGTCAGGCCGGTGAACACCACCACCCGCCCGGTGAACTGCAGGGCCCGGGCGTAGGCCTCGGCCAGCGAGGCGCCGCGCTTGAGCCAGAACAGGGTGACGCTGAGGATGTACAGCGCGTAGTCGACGCCGATGCCGACGCCCAGCGCCACCACCGGCAGGGTCGCCACCTTGAGGCCCATGCCCAGCTTGACCATCAGCGCCTCGGCCAGCAGCGAGGTGAGGATCAGCGGCAGGATGGCGCAGACCACCGCACGCCAGGAGCGGAAGGCGGCGAAGCACAGCAGGGTCACCGCCAGGTACACGCCCAGCAGCATCTGGCCGTTGGCCTCCTTGACCACGATGTTGGTGGCGCTCTCGATGCCGGCATTGCCCGCCGCCAGCAGGAAGCGCGCGCGCTCGTCGTCGTACTCGGCGGCGAAGCGCTCGCTGACCGCCACCACGTCGCTCAGGGTGTCGGCCTTGTGGTCCTTGAGGTAGGCGTACACCGACAGCAGGTCGCAGGTGTCATTGAACAGCTCGCGCGGCGAGCGGATGGCGGCGGCGTTGATCATCGCCTGGTTGGGCAGCAGCTCGTTCCACTTGAGGTTGCCCTCGTTCATGCCGACGTTGATCTTGCGCGCCAGCCCGGCGATGGAACTGGTGCCCTCGACGCCCGGCAGCTGGCGCAGGCGCCACTCCAGCTCCTCGACCTTGCGCAGGGTGGCGTAGTCGATGCACTGGCCGGCCGGGGTGTCGACCATCACCACGAACACGTCGCTGCTGGCCTGGTAGTGGCTGATGACGAACTGGTTGTCGCGGTTGTAGCGCGAGTCGGCGCGCAGCTCGGGGGCGCCCGGATCGAGGTCGCCGACCTTCAGCTCGCGGCCGACCAGCAGCGCGAACAGGCCGATGCCCAGCGCCACCAGCAGCGCCAGCGCCGCCGGCCGCGGGCCGGTGAAGCGCTCGAACACGCCGAGCAGGCGCGGACCGCCCGCCTCGCCCGCTTCCAGCTTGAGGCTGCGCGCGGCGGCGAGCGGAGAGACGCCGGTGTAGGACAGCATGATCGGCAGCAGCGCCAGGTTGGTGAACACCAGGATGCCCACGCCGACGCTGGCGATGATCGCCAGCTCCTGGATCACCGGCACGTCGACGATGGTCAGCACCGCGAAGCCGACCACGTCGGCGAGCAGCGCGGTCATCCCGGCGGCGAACAGGCGGCGGAAGGTGTAGCGCGCGGCAATCAGCTTGTGGGTGCCGCGGCCGACGTCCTGCATGATGCCGTTCATCTTCTGCGCGCCGTGGCTGACGCCGATGGCGTAAACCAGGAACGGGATGAGGATCGAGTAGGGATTGAGCTCGTAGCCCAGCAGCGGCAGGCAGCCGAGCAGCCAGATCACCCCGACCAGGGTGCAGCCCTGCACCACCAGGGTGCTGCGCCAGCAGCGGGTGAAGTAGTAGAGGATCGCCGTGGTGATCAGCACCGCCACGGCGAAGAAGCCGAGCACCGCCTGCAGGCCGGCGATCAGGTCGCCCATCACCTTGGCGAAGCCGATGATGTGGATGTCCACGCCCTTGGCCTGGTAGCGGCTGCGGATCTCCTCCAGCGCATTGGACAGGGTCTGGTAGTCCAGTGCCTGGCCGGTCTTGGGGTCGATGTCCAGCAGCGGCACATGGACGATGGTCGAGCGCATATCGCGCGCCACCAGCTGGCCGATCTCGCCGGAGCGCTCGACGTTGGCGCGCAGGGTCGCCAGGCTCTCGGCGCCGCCGTCGAAGCCGTCCGGCACCACCGGGCCGCCGTCGAAGCCCTCCTCGGTGACGCCCTGCCAGCGGGTCAGCGGCGTCCACAGCGACTTCATGAAGGCGCGGTCGACGCCCGGCACCAGGTACAGGTCGTCGTTGATCTGCCGCAGGGTCTCCATGTACTCGGCGCTGAAGATGTCGCCCCCCTGCCCCTCCGGCACCGCCACGGCGATGCGCACGGCATTGGCGCTGCCCTTGAGTTCGTCGGCATGCGCGAGGAAGTTGAGCACGAACGGATGGTTGGCCGGGATGGTCTTGAGGAAGCTGGCGTTCAGGCGCAGGCCGGTGGCGGCGACCGCGAACAGCAGCGTCAGCAGCAGGCAGACGCCGATCACCAGGCTGCGATGGTTGAACAGCAGGCGCTCCAGGCGGTTGCCCGAATGCCTGTCGAAATCCGCAAGGGATGCGATGGCGGCGAAATCGTCGGTGGAATGTCCGATAGCCATGTTATTGACCTCTTGTTATTGACCGACTCAACGCAGCGCGCCCGGCTCGAAGAAGGAAACGCCGTTGACCCCGACCGCCACGCTGCCGCCGTCGGCGGTGGCCAGCAGGCCGGCGAAGGGGAACTGCGCACTGGGCCTGACCGGCCTGAAGCTCTGCCCGTCGTCGCGGCTCAGCCAGCCGGCACCGGACTCGTCGACCAGCAGGATGCCGCCGTCGGCCAGGTTGACCCCGGCGGTGAGGCTCTGGCTGCCGGCGAACCCGACCTGCTGCCAGCTGGCGCCGGCATCGCCGGAGCGGAACAGGTTGCCGCGCAGGCCGAAGGCCAGCAGGTGGCCACTGCGGGTGACGACCAGGCCGAAGAAACTGCCCGGATAGGGCTCGCCGAGCGGCTCGAGCTGCTGCAGGTCGCTGTCCAGGCGCAGCAGCATGCCCAGCTCGCCGGCCAGGTAGAGCTGGCCGCCGTGTTCGCGGACGACATTGACGTGACGCTGCTCGGTGCCGTCGAGCAGTTCCAGCGAGGGCGTCCAGTTGTCGCCACCGTCACGGGTGACGAAGCCGAAGCCATAGGCACCCACGACCGCCGCATGCTGGCGATCGACGCACTGGATATCGAGGAACGGCTTGTCGGCACCCTCCATCAGCAGGCGGCGGGCATCGGGGACCCGCTCCGGGTCCTGCAGCTCGCGGGCCAGGAGGATTCTCGCGGCGGCCTGCCGGCCGTCCAGCTGTTTGCTCCAGCTCTGGCCGCCGTCCACGCTCTTGAGGATCACGCCGCGGTGACCGACCGCCCAGCCGGTGTCGCGGTCGGCGAAGCACACCCCGGTCAGGGTCACCGACACCGGCACCTCGGCCTGCTGCCAGCTCTGTCCGCGGTCGTCGGAATAGACGATGTGGCCGCGCGCACCCACCGCGACGATGCGCTCCCCTGCGCTGGCCGCAGCATTCAGCGGCGAACGCGCCGCCAGCGGCGAGCGCAGCGCCGCCTGCTGCAGGGTGTCGGGGACGTCGCGGACGACCTCCGGCCGCTTCTGGAACTCGGTGTCGGCGCAGGCGCTCGCCACCGCCCCGACCACGCCGGCCAGGGATATGCATAAGGCGATCATTGTTCTTTTCACTGTTGGAATCTCCGCTACCACAGGGCACCGCACGGGCTGCCCGCCCCGCCGCAGCGGGGAAGGCAGCCGACCGCATCGGAACTCAGCGCGCGCTCTGGGTCATCAGCGACTCCGGCGAGAAGTGGCTCTCGCGGCGGCGCTCAGCCATGGCGTACTGGTCCTTGCCGGCATCGCCCAGAGCGCAGTTGTAGACCCAGGCCTTGGTGCGGTGGTCGTGGAAGAAGCCGGTGCAGTAGTTCACCGTGGCCGGGATGTCCGGCGCGGCGAACGGGGTGGTCAGCGCGGTGCGCCACAGGGTGCCCTCGGCGTCCCAGCCGTCGAGGATCGCGGTGCCCCAGTTGTCCTCGTCGTAGTAGTACTTGCGCTTGGGCACGGCGTGACGCTTGCCGGGCTTGAGGGTCGCCTCCACTTCCCAGACGCGGTGCAGCTCCCAGCGCATCATCTCCGGCTTGGCATGGCGCTGGTCCATCACCGCCTGGTCGGCGTTGGCCAGCAGCTTGTTGCTGTTGTAGGGAATGATCATTTCCCGCTTGCCGATCAGCTTCCAGTCGTAGCGCTCGGGCGAGCCGCCGCCACCGAAGGTCTCGTCGACGAAGTTGACCCCGGAGGCCACCACGTTGGGGGTGTCGAAGTTGATGCTCGGCGCGCGACGCACGCGGCGCTGGCCGGCCAGGTACTGCCACAGGGTGCGGCCCTTAACGTGGTCGAGCACGTTGTGCACCATCAGCGCCTCGCCGGCGCGGAAGGCCGGGGCGTAGGTGGACTGGATCGCCAGCATGTAGTTGGGGTTGGGCGTGCTCTCCAGCGAGCCGTCCTTGTAGTAGTAGGGATACTGGCCGTCGTCGACCGCGGCGGTGGCCAGCACCTGCTTGCCGTCGGCGGTGGTGGTCCACACCTTGTACTTGGTGTGGGTGGACTCGCCGCGCCACAGGGTCATGTGGTTCCAGTGCACCTCGAGGCCCGACTGGGGAATCGGGAAGGGCACGCCGCCATAGGCGCCCTTCACGGTCAGGCCGTCGTTCTCCAGGGTGGCGCGGGTGGCGTTCTTGAGGGTGTTGTCATACACCCACTGCGGCGCCGCCGCGGTGCGCCGGGTCGGATAGACGTCGATGCGGAAGGTCTGCGGGTTGTCCTTGAACAGCTGGATCACGCCCTCGGACAGCTTGTCCTTGTACTGGTCGAGATTGGCCGCGGTGATGGTGTACAGCGGCTTGTCGGCGGCGAACGGGTCGACGTTGCGCTGCCCCTGCTGGTAGCCGGCCGGCACCTCGGTGAAGCCGCCGTTCCAGGCCGGGATGCTGCCGTCGGCGTTGCCGGCGCGCTCGGCGCCCATCGGCGTCAGCTTGCCCTTGAGGGCCTCGGCCTCCTGCGGGCTGACCGCCGCATGGGCGGCGCCGATGCACAGGGACAGCAGGGATACGCAAGTCAGGAAACGGGCTTTGTTGTTCTTGTACATGGTCAACACCTCAGAAAGTGTGCGAGACGCTGAAGGCGATGAAGTCGCGGTCGGCGTTGGTCTGCTCGTAGGTCTTGATGCCGTTGATGTTGATCGGCGCCGAGGGTCCGAAGTAGCCGTTGTAGGACAGGCTGAAGTTGATCGACTTCAGGTAGTCGCCGGCGATGCCGATGTTGTAGTTGCCGCCCTTGGCCTGGCTGAAGCCGCCGACCGCCGAGGAACGGCCGTCGATGCCGTAGCCGAAGCCCATCGGCACCGACAGGTCGAGCCCGTCGAGCACCTGGAAGTAGGTCGGGGTGAACACCACGCGCATGGCGGTGGCGTCGCGGGTCGAGTTGGGGTCGAGGTTCTCGCGGTTCTTGTCCACGCTCAGCGTGCGGTTCCACGCCAGCTCGGCGAGGATGGTCGCCGAATCCCAGAAGGTGCCGGTGGGCAGCACGTTGATCATGTTGATCTGCGCATGGGCGGTCTTGCCGATGGCGTACAGCGGATTGCGGTCGTTGTCGCCCACCGCCACCGGCGCCACGGCGCTGAGATCGGCCACGGTCAGGCTGACCAGCGGGGCGTCGTGGCGGATCGACGCCTCGAAGCCGACGTTGGCGTTGCCGATGCCGCGGTTGGCGCTGAAGCCGTAGGCCGTGATGTCCTCGGGGAACACCAGCATGTACTCGCCCTGCTTGTCCGCCGGCTGGCCCGGGCCGACATTGGCGCCCGGACGCACCTGCACCTGGAAGTTCTTGTCGTGGTAGCGCACGGCGTACAGGCCGAAGTCGGTATCCAGCGCATCGGAGCGGTAGCGCAGCTGGATGCCGCCCTGCCCGGAGTCGCGCGCCTCGATGTCCTTGCCGCGGTAGAAGGAAGCCACCGGCCCGACGCCCGGCGCCGTGGCGAGGATGATGCGCTCGCCGCCCTCGTCGAGCAGGTCGGCCGGACTGAAGTAGCTGCCGGAGCCGGGAATGCGGTTGCGCTCCCACTCGAACTGGTAGTAGGCGCCCACCGAGAAGTTGGGGGTCAGCTGCAACTGGCCGGAGATCTGCTTGACCGGCAGGCCGAGTTCCTTGAACTGCGAGTTGGGCACCGACAGCGCCTTGACTGCGTCGATCGGCTGCTGGGCGGCGGCGATGCCGTTGTTGCCGAAGAACAGGCTCTCGCCGTAGAGCAGCGCGTGCTGGCCCAGGCGGGCCACGCCCCACATCTCCTCGCCGATGGCGAACTTGCCGTAGACGAAGGCGTCGAGGAACTCCGCATCGCGGCCGTGCAGGTCGCGGGTATCGTCGGTGAACTCGTCGTGGTCGACGCTGAAAGCGTTGGCGGTGTCCGGCGAATCGTTGTCGTTGCTCTTGTTGTAGACATCGTCGTACCAGGCCGCGCCGCTGACGCGGAAACCGAGGTCCTGGTATCTGACGTCCAGCTCGGAGAGCAGGTCGACACGGTTGGAGATCAGCCCCTGGTCGAAGTTGCGGTCGCCGTCGTCCAGGTTGGGGTCGGCGATCAGCTTGTCGTGCTGGTCCTTGATCCGCCAGGCGTTGCTGTACTTGAGAGTGTTGTCCCAGCGCACCTCGATGTCGCTACCGGTATCGAACTGGAAGGCCTGCGCCGACATGTTGGGCAGCAGGACGATGGCGACGGTCAGTGCGGACAGTTTGAAGGCCCTTTCCACTGCGCAGGCAGAGTCGACTGGCCGCGCGGCTTTCTTGGAAGTCATGTGGATACCTCGAATTACGCTTGAGCGCTTTTATTGTTATCGGGATGTCTGCCGGCCCCGGCGGCCGGCAGATGCACACATACGGACGTTCTGCTCTCCTCAGTCGTGGATGGATACCGGCTCCAGGCCGAAGATCATCGGCGGCAGCTGCTGGCCCAGCAGGTAGGCGCCGAGCATGCCGGCGGTGTCGTCGGCGTTCTGGGTGATGTGGTTGGCGGCGGCGATGACGTCGCGCAGGATCCGCTGCAGCGGGTTGTCCAGGTAGATGCCGCGCGCCGAGGTGGCCTTGAACAGCAGCATCACCGCCTCCTCGCACTCGCGGCCGACGCGGGCGATGTCGAGCATGTGGTGCACGCGGTCATGGGTCGGCACCAGCTCACGGCGTTCCACGATCTCGGTGGTCTCGGCCATCATCTGCAGCAGGCGGGCGCGGGCGGTGCGCACGCGCACCACGGCGTTGCCCAGGCGATCCTTGACGTAGGGGCTGAGCGCCGCGCTGTTGCCGTCGGTGGTGTTGGTGCGCACGCTCATCTGGCGGATGTACTCGTCGACGCCACCCTGGGCCATGCCGACAATCAGCGAGGACACCGCGCCGAAGAACACCTGGTTGAACGGGTACAGGTAGTGATTGCCGCGCTCGCTGTACTCGTACTTGATCAGGCTATGCACCCGGTGGGCCGGCACGAAGGCATCCCTGACCAGCAGGCTCTTGCTGCCGGTGCCGGCCAGGCCGAAGGTGTGCCAGTCGTCGATGATCTCGTAGTCGGTGGCCGACACCAGCATGGACAGGCGGTCGATCACCTTGCCGTTGGCGTCCTTGCGCAGGCCGCCGAGGAAAGCCCACTGGCCGTGGTCGCAGCCGCTGGAGGTCTTCCAGGTGCCGCTGATGCGGTAGCCGCCCTCGACCTCCTCGAGCTTGCCGAAGGGCGGGTAGGACGAGGCGATGATGGTGGCATCATTCTCGCCCCACACGTCGACGCAGGCCTGCTCGGGCATGCTGCCGAATTCCCACTGGTGGATGCCGAGGATCATCATGTTCCAGGCGCTGCTGCAGCAGCCGCGGCCCAGTTCCATCAGCACCTTGTAGAACACGCTGGGATTCATTTCCCAGCCGCCGAACTTGGCCGGCTGGAGGATCTTGAAGAAACCGGCATCGACGAAGGCCTGGATGGTTTCCTTCGAGACCATGCGGTTCTTTTCCACCGATGTGGCCTTTTCCAGCAGCATCGGGATCAGGTCGCGGGCGCGCTGCAGGATCTCGGCTTCGCTGGGAATCTGCTGGCAGGCGAGCAGTTCGGACTTCTTCAGGACTTGGTTCATGGTGTGATCTCTCTGTTCTTGTTATCGGCATCCCACCGCCCGCGACGGGCGGCGGGGAGATGCGGTTGAGCGTTGTGCGGGATTCAGAGCTTTCCGCTGGCGAGGAACTTCAGCATCACGCCGTTGAACTCCTCGGGGTCCTCGTACTGCGGCCAGTGCCCGGCCTCGGTCTTCATCACGTACAGCTGGCCCCTGGGCAGGCGCGGCAGGGCGGCCTCGGCGGCGGCCACGTCGTGGATCGGGTTGTGGGTGGTCCACAGCAGCAGGGTTTCGCACTGCACCTGCTCCAGCTCGATCATGTCGGGCTTGCCGCCCTCCTTGACCCGCTTGAGGCGCGAGTAGATCAGCGGCGCGCACTGCTGGTAGCCGACCGAGGAGTAGAAGGCCAGGCGGGTGGCGATCAGCTCGTCGCTCAGCAGGTGCCAGTTGCCTTCGAACAGCAGCCACTGCATGCGCTCGCGGATGCTGTCGAAGGTCGGCGCCTGGCCGAAGCTGCGGGCCGACAGTTCGGCCAGGTACTTGAGGTCGGCGCGGCCCTTGTCGCTGACCACCGGGATGCCGCCGGTGGTGTTGAGCACCGCGCGCCCGATGCGCTGCGGGTAGCGCACGGCGAAGTCGCCGGTGACCACCCCGCCCAGCGACTCGCCGGAGATGTGCGCCTGCGGGATGTCGAGGACATCCATCAGCTCGCGCAGCTGCTCGACGTAGTCGGCGATCGAGTACTCGATGTCGGTCTTCTTCGCCGACAGGCCGTGGCCGACGTAGTCGAAGGCGATCACGTGGTAGTGCTCGCCGAGGGCCACCACGTTCTTCGCGTAGGCCTCCAGGTGGCCGCCGATGCCGTGCATCAGGATCAGCGTCTCGGCCTTGCCCTTGCCGGCTTCGGCGATGCGGGTGCGACCGTAGGTGGGCAGCTCGACGAAGCGAATCTCGGCGCCCAGGAAATCCAGCCAAATGCTCATGTTCGATTCTCCGTGGTGCCGGTCAGGCGATCTGGTTGCGCTTGTGGCCCCAGTCGCTCATCTCCGAGTAGCTGCGCACTTCCCAGGTGGCTTCGTCGATCACCACCCCGCCCCAGCCCATCTCGAAGTTGAAGCCGGACGGCGTGCGCGCGTAGAAGGAGAACATGCGGTCGTTCGGGTGGTGGCCGAGCTCCAGGGCCACCGGGATGCCGGCCTTCACGGTGCGGTCGTAGGCCAGGCCGACGTCGTCGATGTCCTCGACCTGGAACATGATGTGGTTGAGGGTCTTGGTCGCCACCGGGTTCTCGGCGGTGGCGATGGAGTGGTGGCGGCCGCTGGCGGTATGGAAGAAGGTCGCGTCGACCAGCAGGCCGGGCATGATCTCCTCGCGGATGTAGTCGCTGACCCGCAGCTTGAGCACGTCCTTGTAGAAGCTCAGGGTCTGCTCGCCCTTGCCGGCCTTGGCGAACGGCAGGATGTGGCCGACGCCCAGCTCGCCGCAGATGAAGCGGCTCTTCAGCACCTTGGAGCGGAACACGTCCTGCAGCTCGGCGACATGGGCGCCGAAGAAGAATTCGTGGGTGAAGCCGTTGGGGTCCTGGCAGGCGTAGGCCTTCTCCACCTTGCGGCGCTTGAGGATCTCGGCCGGCAGCGCGGTGACCTCGACGCCCTTCTCGCGCAGCTCGGCCACGTAGGCTTCGAGGCCCGCCTCGGTCTTCAGCTGCCAGCCGGCCACCAGCAGGTCGTCGGCGCTGTTCTCCTCGAGGAAGATCCGCTGCTGGTGCTCGTCCATGCGCAGGCTCATGCCCTGGGCGTCGCGCTGGCCCACATGCATGCCGAGAATCTCGGTGGCGAACCAATGCCACTGTTCCAGATCGCTGACGCCCAGACCGACGTAACCGAGTGAGTTGATCTCTGCCACTGCTCGTTCCTCTGTTGTTTTTATAAGTGCCCCTGAGCGGGGCTTCGTCTTGCGAGGAACATTGCGAGCGGCGTGCCAAGTTCGTGGAGGCCGCCAGGATCGACAGGAAAATCCTTTTCAATCAGACAGATAGAGAATCTCCTGCCGCAAGCGGAAGGCTCGCACCGGCGCCTCGGCCGTCGGGCCGGCCTTGCGAAAATTCGCAAGCCTCAGAAAATCCGCGATGAAAAATCGCAACTTTCCCTTGCCGGCGCCGGAGCGGGCGGGCGAAGCTGAAAACGGCCGCCAGAGCCCTCGACAAGCAAAGAACGACAACGGACATCACCATGACCACGACCGAAAACAGCGCAGGCGCAGGCAAGGGAATGCGCGGCGACGCGCGTGGCATCATCACCGACCTGCGTTTTCCGGACATGCAGGACCTCGCCGAGCACCTGTACTTCAATCCCCGGGAAGGCCTGATCTGGCTCGGCGAGAAGCGCATGCTGCTGGTCCACGCCGAGGCCTTCGGCGCCATGCGCCAGGAGCTGCTGGAGTCCATGGGCGTCGAGTACACCCGTGGCCTGTTCACCCGCATCGGCTACCTCACCGGGCTGCGCGACGCCGAACTGGCGATCAGGACCCGCACCAGCGGCTCCCAGCTCGACATCCTCGCCGCCGGCGCGCAGCTGCACGCGCTGTCCGGGATGGTCGAGGTCACCCCGGTGTGCGTCGAGTTCGACCAGAGCAAGGGCTACCTGTACGGCGAGTTCATCTGGAAGCACTCGGTGGAGAGCGACCTGCACGTGGCCAGCAACGGCACCAGCAGCGACCCGATCTGCTGGATGGAAGTGGGCTACAGCTCGGGCTTCCTCACCCGCCTGATGGGCAAGCGCATCCTGGTGCGCGAGACCGAGTGCCGCGCCAGCGGCGACGAGGTGTGCCGCGCCGTGGCCCGGCCGGTGGAGGAATGGGAGGATGCCGAGGAAGACCTCAAGTACTTCCAGCCGCGTGCCGCCGACCACCGCCGCGGCGAGCCGGCCCCGCCGCCGTCGAAGCGCTCCGAACCGGCCAGCCTGGGCCCCGCCCCCTTCGGCCTGAGCCAGCCGCGCAGCAACCTGCCCGAGCTGGATCGTCCGGTGGGCAGCTCGGCGGCCTACCACGCAGTGCTGCACAAGATCCTCCGCGTCGCCAGCACCAACGCCACCGTGCTGCTGCTCGGCGAAAGCGGGGTGGGCAAGACCATGTTCGCCCACGAGGTGCACGCCAACAGCCGGCGCGCCAACGGCCCCTTCGTGGAGATCAACTGCGCAGCCATCCCCGAGGCGCTGATCGAGTCCGAGCTGTTCGGCGTGCAGCGCGGCGCCTACTCCGGCGCCACCGAGCCGCGCGCCGGTCGCTTCGAGTTCGCCGACGGCGGCACCATCTTCCTCGACGAGATCGGCACCCTCAGCATGACCGCCCAGGGCAAACTGCTCCGGGTGCTGCAGAGCGGCGAGCTGGAGCGCCTGGGCAGCAACAAGACGCTCAAGGTGAACGTGCGGGTGATCGCCGCGACCAACGAGGATCTCGCCGTGGCGGTCAAGGAGGGGCGTTTTCGCAGCGACCTGTTCTACCGCCTCAACGTGTTCCCGGTGACCATCGCCCCGCTGCGCGAGCGCAAGGACGACCTGCCGCTGCTGCTCGACGTGTGCATGACCAAGCTGTCGGCGCTGCACGGTCGCCGGCTGACCGGCATCACCCCGCGCGCGCTGCAGGCGATCCTCGACTACCACTGGCCGGGCAACATCCGCGAATTCGAGAACGTCATCGAACGCGCAGTGATCCTCGCCGATGACGACGAGGCCATCGACCTGCGCCACCTGTCCGGCCTCAATCTGGCCGAGCAGCGCGAACGGGTCGGCACGGTGAGCTGGGAGGCCGCCCCGGCCATCGGCATCCGCCTGCCGGCGGGCGAGGAAGTCGGCGTCGGCATGGGCCTGCAGGACAACGCCAGCCGCGACCAGCTGCAGGCGCTGGCCCGGCGCACCCTGCAGCGCGGTCCGGTGCGTCTCACCGAGATCGAGGAGGTGTATATCGAGGTGGCCATGGAGCTCAGCGAAGGCAACGTCTCCAGGGCCGCCGGGATGGTCGGCTACACCCGCGCCCAGCTCGACTACCGGCTGAAGAAGATGGCGCAGGGCGAAGGCTGAGGCGGCCGGCAAAAAGAGCTGCCGTGCCTGGGAACGGCAGCCACGAAAGGCGATCGAAGAGGACCGCAAGCCCCGCCCCGGGCACGGGCGGGAAGATCACCGAGGCCTCGACGACCGCTCGCCATCATGATGAAAAAAAACCTGAGGAAGGCCGCCCTCTGGCCGGGACTGCTGATCTGGGCCGCTTGCACGGCGTTCGCCGCCAGCGCGGCCGAACGCCCGCTACGCCCGGAAAGCCCGGTGGTGAGGGCCCTGGTGGAAAGCGCCTCCCGCGACCTCGCAGCCGGGCGGACCGAGCAGGCGGCCGCCACCCTGGAGCGCGCCCAGCGCATCGAACCGGGCAATCCGGTGATCGTGCACTACCTCGGTCAGGTTCGTTTGCGCCAGGGCAACTTCCAGCAGGCCGAGGCCCTGGCCGCCAAATCCGACGTCCTCTCCGGGGGCGACCGCACCCTGCGCGAGCGCAACGTCTGGCTGATCAATGCCGCCCGGCAGGCCGCCGTGCAGGGACTTCCCCCGGCGGAAACCGCGGAGCCCGTGGATGACGAGCAGGTCGCCCTGCAACAGCAGCTCTACGAGGAAATCGAGAAGCGCCAGCAGGCCGAAGCCCGGGCTGCCGACTTGCGCGAGCGGCTGGCGCAGGAGCAGGCCCGCAGCAACCAGCGGAGCTGGTCCCGCGACGCGGAATACGAGGACGATTTCGAGGAGCCGGGCATGCAGGCGGCGGCGCTCGACACGACGCAGGAGGCGGAGATCTACCGCATCCCCCGTGGCCATCTTCCGCCACCCGGGCGATGCCGCATCTGGTTTCCGGAACGCTCGCCAGGCAAACAGCCGCCGCCCGGCGACTGCCGCAAGTTGCGCCATCGCGTGCCGGCGGGCGCCTGGCTGGTCGGCTCCTGACCAATGAATTGGCTAAATGTTGGGACCGGGCGCAAAGGCCCGTAGGGTGGGCTTTAGCCCACCAACGGCGATCAGCGTGGGCTAAAGCCCACCCTACAAAGAGCCGCGCCTCATGCATGGCGCCTTGAATGTGCCCCTTGCGATGGCTTGCCCTGATCCGCTGCTCAACGCAGCCGCCGCACCCCCCCCAACGCCGCGACGAACAGCAGGGCGATGCCCGCGAACACCGTCGCCGGCGCCGCGGCCGCACTGCCCGCCGGCGCCAGCCCCAGCCAGCCGGCCAGCTCGGCGCTGCCGGCGGAGGCGGTCAGCACGCCGATCAGCGATACCCCCAGCGCCCCGCCGCCCTGGCGCAGCAGGGTGATCACCGCGGTGCCTTCGCGCAGGCCGCCGGGCACCACCACCTGGGCCATGCCGGTGTACAGACCGGGGATCACCAGGCCCAGGCCGATGCGGCAGAGCACCACCGCCACGGCGATCCACGCCAGCTCGCGGGCCCAGGCCAGCAGCGCGCAGGCCAGGGCGAAACAGGCCAGCCCGCCGGCCACCACCAGGCGCGCGGACAGCCGGTCGACCACCCGCCCGGCCAGGCTGGTGCTCAGCGCCAGGGCCACGCCGCCGAGCAGCAGGATGTTGCCGGTGGTCAGCGCCGGGATGCCCAGCGCGCCCTGCATGAACACCGGGATCAGGAAGGTGGAGCCGTACATGCCGGCGCCGTAGGCGACGCTGACCAGCGCCGCGGCGCGAAAGCCCGGGCTGGCGAACAGCGCGAAGGGCAGCAGCGCATCCTTGCGAGCGCGCTCGACGCGCCAGAACAGCCAGGCCGCGCCCAGCCACAGCAGACACAGCGCCGCGGCCAGCAGGGCGGAACGCTCCAGCACCAACGGCGTGGCGAAGGTCAGCGTCACCAGCACGCCGAGCAGGGCCAGGCCCGGCCAGTCGAAGCTGCCGCCCTCCTCCCGCTCCGCCGCGCTGCGCGGCAGGCAGAACCAGCCGAGGCCCAGCGCCAGCAGGCAGGGCGGCACGCCGAGGGAAAAGGTGCTGCGCCAGCCGATGTGATCGACGAACCAGCCGGCGATGGTCGGCCCCAGCGCCGGGGCCAGCACCACGCCGAGGCCGTACAACGACATCGCCCGGCCCTGGCGTTCCGGCGATGCCGCCGCCAGCACCAGGAACATCGACAGCGGCTGGATGACCCCGGCACAGGCGCCCTGCAGACCGCGGGCGAGCAGCATGGAGAGGAAGGAGTCGGACAGCGTGGCGGCCAGCGAGGCCAGCGCGTAGAGCAGCAGCACGCCGAGAAACACCTGGCGCGCGCCCCAGCGCCGCGACAGCCAGGCGGCCAGCGGCGCGGTGAGCACGGTGGCGCCGAGGAACAGCGAGGAGAACAGCTGCGCCACCCGGTGGCTGACGGCGAACTCCTGCATCATCGGCACGATGGCGATGTTGATGGTGGTCGCCGACATCACCACCGCGAAGGTGCCGACGATCAGCGCGGCAGTGGCGCCGAGGGCAGCGCCCTGCACGGGCGCGTCCTCGGTGCGCAGCGACGGGTTTTCCAGCGTGGTCATTTCCGTGTCTCCGCTGGTCCACCCAGCTCTGTCAGTCGAACGCGGCGTCCGCGGTGGTCACCGTGCAGAAGCGGCCGATGCTGGCCACCGAGTTGGCATGCTCCTGGGCCGAAGGCGAAGCGCAGCAGTCCTCCAGCAGCACCACGTCGAAGTCGCGGTCATGCGCGTCGCGTACTGTAGCCTGCACCACCGCCTGGGTACTCACCCCGCTGCAGTAGATGCGCTCGATGCCCTCGCGCTTGAGCAGCAGCTCCAGTTTGGTCTGGTAGAACGGCGAGACGCGGTGCTTGACGATGTCCCACTCGCCGGCCTGCGGCGCCAGCGCCGCGTGCACCTGGCCGCCCCAGGCGTTCATCTTGAGGATGCCGTTTTTCGCAATCGGGCCGAACACCTGCGAGTTCGGATTGGCTTCGCCGTGGTCGTCGGAGAAGGCCACGCGCACGAAGGCCACCGGAATGCCCTTGCTGCGCGCCTTGTCGATGGCCGCGGCGGTGCGCGCGACGATCTCCCGCGAGCGCACCTGCTCGCCCAGCGGCGACTTGCCGCTGGCGCCGTCTTCGTGGATCAGGTCGTTCTGCATGTCCAGAACCAGATAAATGCTCTTCATTGTTTCAAGTCTCTGCTGGGTTGAATCAGTCGCACCACAGGGCGCCGTTGATGTCGAGGATTTCGCCGCTGATGAAGCCGGCCTTGTCGGAGAGCAGGAAGGCGATTGCTTCGGCCACCTCCTCGGCGCGGCCCATGCGGCCGAGCGGGATCAGCGCGCGCAGGGTCTCGGGGAAGGTCGTGGTCATGTCGGTGGCGATGGGGCCGGGCGCCACCGCGTTGACCCGCACGCCGCGGCTGGCCAGCTCCTTGGCGAGGAACTGGGTCAGGCTGTGCACCGCCGCCTTGGACATGCCGTAGGCCACGTTGCCGGCGCTGGCCTGCTCGGCCGGGTCCAGCCACGGGCGGGCGTTGCCGCCGTTCTTGCCGACCACCGAGCCGATGTTGACGATGGCGCCCCTGCCCCGCCCGGCCATGCGCCGACCGACCAGCTGGCAGGGAATCAGCGTGCCCTGCACGTTGATGCGCAGCACCCGCTGCAGCTCGGCCTCGTCCAGATCCAGCGCGCTGCCTTTGGAGACCACCCCGGCCACGTTGACCAGCGCGTCGATCTCGCCCAGCTCGCGCTCCACCTCCTCCACCACCGCCGCCACGCTGGCGCGCGAAGACACGTCGCAGGCGCGGAAGCAGGCGCCGGCCGGCAGCGTCGCCGGCTCGCTCAGATCCAGCGCCGCCACCCGGTAGCCCTGCGCGGCGAGCAGGCGGCACGCCGCGCTGCCGATGGCGCCGCCGGCGCCGGTCACCATTGCCACGGCCATCTCAGCGACGCTCCGCAGCGGTGTGGCCGGCGATGCGGCCGAACACCAGGCCGCGCAGCACCGAGGTGCCGCCGCAGTAGTTGCCGAAGTACATGCCGGCGGTTTCCCCGGAGGCGTACAGGTTGCGGATCGGCTCGCCGTCGACGTTGATCACCCGCGCCTGCTCGTCGGTCTTCAGGCCGCCGAAGGTGAACACGTTGGCGGAGATGATCGGGTAGGCCAGGTACGGGCCTTTATCCAGCGGCAGCGCCCAGTTGCTCTTCGGCGGGGTCAGGCCTTCGGTGGCCAGGCCGTCGAGCTGCAGCGGGCGGTACTCGCCGGGGCGGCAGGCGGCGTTGTACTCGGCCACGCTGCGCTCCACCGCCGCCACCGGCAGCTCCAGCTTGGCCGCCAGTTCGGCCAGGGTCGCACCCTCGATAGCCGGCTGGTCGGTGCGGATGCCGAGGCGATAGTTGGGAATGTCCTTGACCTTCTGGTCGAGGATCACCCAGGCGATGCCGTCGGTCTGGGCGAAGATCTTGCGGGTGACGCGCTCGTACCAGGCATCCACGGTGCCCGGCGCCTCGTCGGTGAAGCGCAGGCCTTCCTTGTTGAGCAGCACGCCGTAGGGAAAGATGAAGATCGACGGCTCGGAGATCCCCGAGCGCGGGTCGACCGGCTCGGCGTGGTAGCTGCCGTACTCGCCGGCGGCGGCGGCGCCGACCTCCAGCGCCATCTGGATGCCCTCGCCGCGGTTGTAGTAGCCGCCCTTGCACACCGGACGCATGAAGGAAGCGCGCGGGCCGACGTAGCGGCTGAGCATCTCCAGGTTGCCCTCGAAACCGCCGCAGGCCAGCATCACCGCGCCGCCGAAGCGGATCTCGCCACGGGCCGGCGAGTACGCGCGCAGGCCGACCACCTCGTTGCAGCCGGCGGTGAACAGGCCGCGCGCGGTGGTCTCGTAGAAGAACTCGGCGCCGAGCGCCTCGGCGCGCGCCGCCAGCGCCTCGACGATGGCCTCGCCGCCGCCCACCGGCAGCAGGCGCGGCTGGGTGCTGGTGAGGAACTGGGTGGGCAGGAAGTCGAACTTCACGCCGTTGTCCTTCAGCCACTGCACGGTGCCCGGCACCTCGGCGGCGAAGGTGCCGATCACGTTGGCGTCGATGCTCGCCAGCGCGCGGGTCTGCACCGACCAGGCGCTGCGCTCGCTGAGGCTCTCGGCGACGAAGTCCGGGTCCTGGTAGTAGCCGGAGTTCTCCGCCAGGAAGGCGTCGAAGTCGTCGGTCACCTCCTCGTGACTCTTCATGCGGAAGTAGGCCTCGGTGAAGCGGGTCTGCCCGCCGCGCTCCTCCTTCTTCGCCCGCTCCAGCACCGCCACGCGCAGGCCGCTCTCCGCCGCCGACACCGCCGTGGACAGCCCCGCGGCGCCGCACCCCACCACAATCAAATCGAAATTCAGATCGGTCATTTTTGAGCCTCCCTCTGGTGGTTGTTACGATAGGAAGGCGCCGGCCACGGAACGAGGCCGGCCGAGCTAATGGGGCATTAGAAAAAGATGAAGAGCCGGATCGACAAACTCTGGGCCATGCAGGTGTTCACCCGCGTGGTGGAATGCGCCAGCTTCAACCGCGCCGCCGAATCGCTGGACATCGCCAACGCCACGGTGACCGCCAGCGTGCGCAACCTGGAGACCCACCTGGGCGTCACCCTCCTCAGCCGCAACACCCGCACCCTGCGCCTGACCGACGCCGGCGAGCGCTACTTCAAGCACTGCGTCGAGCTGCTGCGCCAGGTCGAGCAGGCCGAATCCGAGGTGATGGAGCAGACCGCCAGCGTCCAGGGCCAGCTGTGCATCGAGTCGCCGGCCGCCTTCGGCAAGGACGTGATGGCCCCGCTGCTCGCCGAATTCGGCGCCCGCCACCCGGACCTGCGCATCGCCCTGCGCCTGACCGACCACCCCGAGGGGCTGATCGAGAGCGGCACCGACATGGCCATCCGCATCGACTCGGTCAACGACGCCGACCTGGTCGCCCGCCCGCTGTACCAGGCCCACTACGTCGCCTGCGCCACCCCTTCTCTGCTGGAGAAGCTCGGCACCCCCGACCACCCCGCCCAGCTCGACCCCGCGCAGTGCCTGGGCCTGTTCCCCAAGAGCAGCTACACCCCGGCGCGCTGGTCCTTCACCCTCGGCGAGGAAGCCCACGACCTGCAGCCGATGGGCAAGCTGAACTTCAACAGCACCGACGCCCTGATCGACGCCGCGCTGGCCGACCAAGGCTTCATCTATGTGCTGGACGTGTTCGTCAACCGGCTGCTCTCCCAGGGCAAGCTGGTGGAACTGTTCCCCGGCTGGCAGACCTACGGCCGCACCTTCTTCACCGTCACCCCCAAATCCCGCTTCGTCGCCCCGCGCACCCGCGCCTTCATCGAATTCCTGCTGGCAAGCCTGGACGCCCAGCGCCGGCCGGCGCCGGGGGCGAGTGTGGGATTGCATGTGGGGAGACGGGGGCGGGGGTGATAGCTAGAGGTCAAGGGGTGTCGATAGCGACGATGCGGGTGTCCGGGCTGATTGCAAGGCTCCCGGCGCATTGTCGCTAGCCGTTGCACACCTTCTCGACGTAGGCATCCATGAACCAGTCAGGGACCTCTTCGACCTTGAATTCAAGGTCGGTCCCATCCGTCACTTCGGCAAGCAGCACCAGATCGGCACCGGAGTTATCGAAGATGTAGGCCCGGTTCGACGCGGCAACCGCCGCCGGCAGAAGGCCGAGGCAGCGGCCGTAGCGCTGGACGATTTTCTCGGTCGGAACCGGATGCCCACCTGCCGCGACACGGTTCCTGACCCGGTTGATGTTGATCTCAGGATCTTCGGTCGCCACGAAGTAGAGGTAGGTGCGGTATCCGGACTCTCTCGCCTTGAGCATGAAAGCGACTTTGTCGTCGCTGGACATCACCGTTTCAAAGGTGAACGACAGCCGGGCGTCGAGGAGCTTGCTGCGGATGAAGTCGGAGAACACGGAGGCAAAATAGGAGTTCATTGCGACCGCCTGGAAATCCAGCCCGTTGTTGCTGAAGCCTATCTTCGCTGCCTCCTCACCGAGCCGGGCGGACTTGACCAGTCGATGATCCCGGAGAAAGCCGAGAACGTCCTCAGCGGCAACTGCCAGCTGGAAATCGCCGAACTCCAGGCGGCCGCTCTCTTTGGCGGCCTTCTCGATCTCGTCCGGGTTGATGTAGATGCCGATCAGGTGGGGAGGGATGGCACTTTTCATCGTGCTCTTGCCGGAGCCGTTGGGGCCGGCAAAGACCCTCAACCGAGGGACAGTCATGAGCAGCTACGCACCTTGATCACGCCACCCAGGGTCACCTTGTGCTTGGGCTTGGCCGCCCTGATGACCTTGCGCTTGCCGTCGGCAGTGGTTTCGACAAGCATGCCGCCCACAACCTCCATCACGCTGCGGCCAGCAACCAGCGCGTTGATGTACGCGGTATTGACGGCGCCTTCGGCCATGACCGGGATCTTGTCTTCCAGCAGGTTCACCAGCTCGTCACTCAACACTCGTTCGGCTTGCATGTCGCGCTCCACATGGTCAGAGCGTGCAGAAACCTGCACTTCACCAGCATCTTAGCCCTGCGAACCTGTTGGCAACAGGTCGAAAGCTCTATCTATCGGCGCCATTCTAGAGGAGTGACGCCCAGAACCATACCGTTCAAGAGATGGTCGCAGGGCAATCGCATGAATGGCTTCCGAGCCCGGCCAATCACTGTAGGGGCGAATTCATTCGCCAACGCGGCCATGTCAGGCGAATGAATTCGCCCCTACAAAACGGGAAATCGGCTCCACGCGATTGCACACCCGACCAACCACATAAGAGCCACTATGATATCCTTTAACCGGATATCCACCTGCCAAGGGTCAATATAGTGGACTTCTCATTCGCAGACCGCAGCGAAATCCTCCAGGAGCTGGGCCAGCGTCTGCGCCTCCAGCGACTGGCGCAGGAACTGACCCAGCAAGAGCTGGCCGGCATGGCCGGCGTCGCTCCCGGCACCATCAAGAAGCTGGAGGGCAACGGCACCTCCTCGCTGGAAACCGTGGTGCGCGTGGTGCAGGCCCTCGGGCTGACCGATGAGCTGCAGTCGCTGTTCGTGCTGCCCAGCCAGTCCATCGCCCAGATGGAACAGGCCGAACAGGCCCGGCAGACACAGCGGGTACGGGCGCCGCGGAGAAAGCGCCCATGAAAAAGCTCGACGTGTACTACTGCGGCTGGGGTGAGCACTGGCGACTGGGCACCCTGGCCGACGACGGCGCCAGCCTGCTGTTCGAGTACTCCCCCGAGGCACTGGCCCAGAAGCTGGAACTGTCGCCCCGCCACCTCAAGTTGCGCGCGCAGGCCTACGGCGGCTTTCCTGCCTACCAGCATCGCCTGCCGGGACTGGTGGCGGACGCCCTCCCCGATGGCTGGGGCCTGCTGCTAATGGACCGGCTGTTCCGCAGGCAGGGCATCAGCCCCGGCCCACTCGACCGCCTGGCCTTCATCGGCGACCGTGCGCTGGGGGCGCTGAGCTTCGTGCCCGCCGCCGCCCCGCCGCTGCCGGAAGCCAACCTGCAACTGCTGGCGCTGGCGCAGGAAGCGCAGCAGGTGCTCGCCGGCGAGGAGTCCGCCGTGCTGATGGAGCTGGTGCTCACCGGCGGATCGCCGCAGGGCGCCAGACCCAAGGCGCTGGTGCAGTATGACCTGCAGGCGCAGCAGGTCAGCACCCTGCCCGGCGCCCCCGGCGAACCCTGGCTGGTGAAGTTCCAGGCCCAGGGCGAGCACAAGGAGGTGTGCGCCATCGAGAACCTGTACGCCGAACTGGCGCGCGCCTGCGGGCTGCGCATGCCCGCCACCACCTACTTCGACCTGTCGCCCAGGCTGGCCGGCTTCGGCATCGCCCGCTTCGACCGCGCCGGCGAACAGCGCGTGCCGGTGCACAGCCTGGCCGGCCTGCTGCATGCCGACTTCCGCCTGCCCGCGCTGGACTACACCACCTTCCTGCGCGCCACCCGCCTGATGACCCGGGACCAGCGCGAAGTGGAACAGGCCTTCGCTCACGCGGTATTCAACGTGGTGTTCCACAACCGCGACGACCACGCGAAGAACTTCGCCTACCGGCTGGACAGCGACCGTCGCTGGCGACTCGCCCCGGCCTACGACCTGACCTTCAGCCAGGGACCGGGCGGCGAACACCAGACCGACATCTGCGGCGAAGGACGCCTCATCACCCGTAGCCACCTGCTCACCCTCGCCAGCCAGGGCGGGGTGGAACCTGTCGAAGCCAATGCGATCATCGAGCGCATCCTCGAACAGGCCGGGCATTTCCGCCAGCGGGCGAGCGGGCACCCGATCCGGCGCGATACGGTGGTGGAGATTGCCAAGGTGATTGAGGAGTGTCGCAGTGCAGTTGCATAGCCAAGTCTGCTCCCTCGCCGATCTATCAGGTTCACTACGTCGCCTCGCTGGTCGATCTGGGCGTCATCTACGTGCTGGGCGTGTTCGTCAACCGGCTGCTCTCCCAGGGCAAGCTGGTGGAACTGTTCCCCGGCTGGCAGACTTGCGGGCATACCCTCTTCACAGTCACCCCCAAATCCCGCTTCGTCGCCCCGCGCACCCGCGCCTTCATCGAATTCCTGCTGGCGAGCCTGGACGCCCAGCGCAGGCCGGCGCCGGGGCGAGTGTGGGGTTGCTTACGGGGAGACGGGGGCGGGGGCGAGGGTTGACAGACAGTGCGCCGACACTTTCCCATTGATTGACAGCTATCGGTCAGAAGTGGGCATTTGGAGTTCCCAATGGAAAAACACATCGCCATCATCGACGCTAAGCAGTTGTCCGACGTCAACCCAAGTCTCAGGGATCCCGTTGAATACCGCAAAAGCGGTCTTAGCCTCAATCACATCGTCGGCTGCCCGCTCGATTGCAGCTATTGCGTACGACACCTGTTCGAAAACTTCGATCAGCGGACGCCCCAAGCACTGATGAGTGACGAGCAAGCGTTTGAGCAGCTCATCTCGCATCGCTACTTTCAGCCTCACATCACTCCGATTCAGCTGTTCAATCGGGCAACAGATCCCATGCTGCCCGAAGTCAAACCCCATACGCACAACCTCTTGCGGTTGCTGGATCAGGCTGGCCTCACGAACAACGTTTTGGTCATCACTCGCTGGCGAGTGACGCTAGAAGACTGCGAGCACTTCAATGCCCTGCGCAACATCAAGCTGACGATATTGGTGACCTATTCGGGAATCAACGACCCCAAGGTTGAGCCCATCAAATCATCAATCGCTGCCAACAGCCTACGTATCCTGTTCCAGCACGCACAGCGGTACCGGGCGTTGCTTTACTGGCGCCCTATCATCCCAGGGCTCAATGACTCGGCGGAGCACATCGCCCAGGCTGCAGAGTTGGCTAACCATTCGCATGCGACGGTCTTCAGCGGATTGTTCTATCGTAGGGAGATCGCCCAGTACTACCAGAGCCAGGGCATTCCCGAACCCTACAGCTCTACCGCGAGGCGCAAGCTGCTGCCGCTGGCGGAGGAACAGAGATTGCTCAGGATGTATGAGGTGCACTCCCCTGGTACGCCCATATTTCGTAAAACCTCTTGTGGTGTTGCCTACGCTCACCGGCAACCAGATTACAACGGCCATTTCGGCATCACCGAGCTGTGTGACACCTGTCCAACTGCTCAATATTCGACGTGCAAAGCGGCATGGAAAAGGCCTGATGAAGCGCTGCTCAACACCCTGTGCACGACCTTGGGGGCAGAGGGTGAACCACTAATAACCGACAGAGCGATCATCGTTCGAGGCTTGGACGAGCAGCGGCGATATTTCATGCAGCACACGCTAGGATACCAAGTGCACGATGCCGACAAGCCACACCATTACGACCGCCATGGCCGCGCCGAAGCGCAGAGGAGTCTCTGATGACTGACACCGACTTTCTGTGGCCGTCCGAGCCCATCGTTATTGTCGACGTCGAAGGCAACGGACACAACCCTCCGGATCTGGTGGAACTCGCCATTGCTCCCTTTCCAGTGACTGAAGGTGAGCAGCCTTTGAGCTGGCTGATCAAGCCACCCAATCGAATTACGTGGCAAGCAAAACGGGTGCATGGCATTGGCAACTCGAAGGTAGAGAACTCCCCAAGCTGGGAGGAAATTCGGGCCGACGTCGAACAACATCTGCAAGGCAAATGGTTTGTCGCCCACAATGCCTCTGTTGACTACGGGGTTATGAAACGCCATCTGCCCGACTGGACCCCCGTTGGCGTGATAGATACGTTGAAGCTCGCGCGGCACGTGTATCCCGATGCCAAGAGCCATAGCCTCTTGGCGCTTTTGACGATGACCGGCTTACAGGATGAAATTTTATGCGATCTGCATCGAGCCGGAGAGGATGCACGCGTTACCGCCCTACTCCTGAACCGCCTCATCAAGGACTCCCTCTCCAAGAGCTGGATTGAAGTGTGCAAGATCGCCCAGCTCAAAACGCAAACCGACGAACAAGCACCTGCACCGGAGCAAGGAAGCCTATGGTGAGCCCAGTTGTCATCGGCGTTGCCGGTACTCATTCGACCGGCAAGTCCACATTCTGCAATGACCTGAAGGTGTCCCTTGAGCTGAAGGGCGTACACGTTGCGACCATCCCTTCGTTCGGAAAGCTTGCGGTCGAGCAAGGCATCGCCCTTCTGACCCAGCATACGTATGACTCAACGATGTGGTTTATCGACAGAACGCTTGAAGCACAACAAACGGCCTGTGCCAACGCTGACGTCGTGCTGGTTGATCGCCCCATTATCGACGCGGTGGCCTACTGGTATGCGGCGGTTGAGTATAGAGGAGCATCCGCCGCAAGTTATGAGATTGATGCCATAGACGCCCTCATGCTCAGCCATTGCCAAAACTACACGGCAGTCGTAGCAACCAAGCTGGACACCTCAGTGGCACTCGGCCCAGGGCGAGACACTAACAGCCACTTCAGGGAGTTGGTTGACACCCACCTGCACCAGCTCCTAGGCCGCCTCGGGATTAAACACCGCGTGCTCTTTCCACAAGTGCGCGAATCTCTACTAGCAGAGCTACAAACCGACGTTTTTCAGCGCATGAGGTTGTTATGACTGCACCTATGCAGGGCTTCCTTGCGGGCAAGGTAGTTCGTCGCCTTGGATTTGGGACGATGCGGTTGACCGGGCCTGGGATATGGGGGCCGCCCGCCAGCGAAAAAGACGCGATTCACTTGTTGCGCACTGCCGTGGAATCAGGCGTCCAACACATCGACACTGCGGACGCCTATGGGCCACACGTTGCGGAATCACTTATCCGCAAAGCGCTGCATCCGTATGCAGATGATTTGATCATTGCGACCAAGGGGGGGTTCACCCGACAAGGGCCTGGTCAATGGACGCCGTGCGGTGTCCCAGCGTACCTGCGCCAATGTGTGGAACTCAGCTTGAGACAGCTCAATGTCGAAGCGATTGATCTCTACTACCTGCACCGGGTTGACCAAAATGTTCCGCTGACTGATCAGCTAGGAGAGCTGGAGAAGTTGCGCACGGAAGGCAAAATCAAAGCCCTGGGAATGTCCAAGGTCAGCGTCGCTCAGCTCCAGCAGGCAACAGCAATCGCCCCGATTGCCGCCGTCCAAAACCCCTTCAACCTGTTGAACCCTCAATCGGCTGACGTCGTGAGCTGGTGCGAGCGTAATGGTATTCCGTTCGTTCCATACGCTCCGTTAGGTGCCGGCAAATGCCTTGAAAGGCAGGTCTCGGGTGGTGAAAAAACCTCGCTTACTCCCGGGCAGGCTCTAAGGTGGTTACTAGACTACTCTCCCGTCATGTTCCCAATACCCGGCACCTCAAACATCGCCCACCTTGAAGAGAATTTGCGGGCAGACGTGAGCTTGCAGCGTTAGTCGCTCATCAATTGGTCTTGGATAAGCCGAAACAGCTCGGCTTGGTGACGAAGGCGGGACTTTTTCAGAGCTTCCTTAGCGTCTGTTTTGGGTCGGTAGCAGACTGCTCACCACTCCGACGAGATGGGGCTGCCTCATCGGCACGCCCCACTCCGAGCGCAACTCAGGCCCCCACCCGCCCCTCCCCCACCACCCTCAACAACTCCGGCAACACCTGCTCCCAATCCCCCACCACACCAACGCTGGCGACCTTGAAGATGTCCGCCGCCGGGTCCTTGTTGATGGCGACGATGCGGGTGTCCGGGCTGATGCCGGCCAGGTGCTGCGGGGTGCCGGAGATGGCGACGGCGAGGTAGATGTCCGGGCTGACGAACTTGCCGGACACGCCGACCTGGCGCACCACCGGGACCATGCCGGCGTCGACCGCGGGCAGGCTGCCGCCGAGGCTGCCGTCCAGGCGTTCGGCCAGTTCCTCGAGCAGGGCGAAGCCCTGTTCGTTGACCCCGCGACCGCCGGAGACCACGATGCGCGCGCTCTCCACCGGAGGCAGGCGCTGGCCGCTGGTAGTTTCCTCCACCGCCAGCGGAGCGGGCAGGAGGGTAGCCAACTCCAGGCGTTCGCACGGCGGCTCGGCGCTGGCGGCCGCTTCGGGCTTGCCGAGGCGCAGGCAGGCGACGGCGTGGCCGGAGGCCTGGGTCATGCCCAGGCGCAGGCGGCCGCCCCAGGTGGCGCGTTCGGCCTCCAGACCTGCCTCGGTCCAGCGCAGCGCGTTGCAGCGGCCGAGGGGCTGGGCGTCCAGTGCTGCCGCCAGGTGCGCGGCCAGTTCCTCGCCGTCGGCGCCCGGCGTCACCAGCAGCAGGCGCTGCGCGGCGGCGGGCTGACGGCGCACCGCGTCGGCGCCGGCCAGTGCCAGGGCGGCGGGTTCGGCGTCGAGAGCCAGCCCGCCATGCGCGGCCAGGCAGATGCGCGCGGCGCCGGCGACGGCCGCGCGGCGGGCGCCCTCCTCGGCGCCGGCGTTGCCGAGCAGCAGCGCGGCGAAGCCGAGGCCGGCGTCGGCGGCCACCCGCTGGGCGGCGCCGAGGGTCATGTCGAGGGCGTCCTCGCCCCAGGCCAGGGGGATCAGGGCCAGTATCTCGCGTGCTGCGCTCATGCCGCGTTCTCCTCTGCTTCGCCACGCAGGTAGCCGGCCAGCGCGCGGGCCTGGCTCGGCACGTCGCCATCCAGCAGCCGGCACTGGCCGCCGCGCTGCACTGCGCGGGCCGGCGCCAGGTCGGCGAGGCGGACGCTGCTGTTCTCCCCTGCGCTGGCAGTCACGCTGTCGAAGGTCATCTTCTTGGCCAGCATCACGTTCTTCATCAGCGGGTGGCGCAGCTTGTTGCGCCGGTCGTTGGTCACGGTGGCCAGCAGCGGGCCGGCGACGGCGTGCCACTGCTGGCGGATGCCGCGCTCGCGCAGCAGGCGCACGCGGCCGTCCTGCCATTCGGCGTACTGGGCCAGGGCGAACAGCGGCAGGCCGAGGCGCGCGGCGAGCAGCACCGGCAGGCTGCCCTCGTCGAGGTCGCCGAACTCGCGGCCGATCAGCAGCAGGTCGGGAGTGCCTTCCGCGCCGATCAGCCCGGCGATCTGCGCCGCGCTCAGGCGCGCGTCCCAGGGCCGGCACGGCTGCAGGTCGAGCAGGCGCAGGCGGTCGGGCTTGAAGGCGGCGACGCTGCGCAGCAGGTTGTCGTTGTTGCTGCCGCCGAGCACCAGCACCTCGATGCGGCAGTCCTCGCGGGCATCGCGTAGCTTGAGCGCCAGCTCCAGGGCGCCCTCGTCGAACGGGCCGAGCTGGCGGCGCGACTGGCCGCTCTCCTCGATCAGCCCGGCGGCGTCGATTCGGATGTCGTGCAGCGGGTAGCGGTTGTCGGCCACGCCGGCCAGCAGTACCAGGATGTTCATCGGCCCTTCCCCCTCAGCTCTGGCTTGCGGTAGCGGCGGCCAGGCGGCCGAAGATCGCCGCCTTGCCCAGCGCCGAGCCGGTCATGTAGGCCGCGCCGTGCAGTCCGCCGACCATTTCGCCGGCAGCCAGCAGGCCGTCGATGGGCGCGCCGAATACGTCGTACACGCGCATCTGCGCATCCACCTTGACGCCGCAGTAGGTGCCGAACACCGCGGCGGTGGACGGGTAGGCGTAGAACGGCGGGCGGGCGATGGTGCGCAGCGCGCCGTGCAGGTGGACCAGGTGGCGGCGGCCGAAGGCCGGGGTTTCGCCCGCGCCGACCGCGGCGTTGTAGGCGGCCACCTCGGCGAGGAAGTCGTCGACCGGCAGCTCCAGCAGCTTGGCCAGTTGTTCCAGGCTGTCGGCCTCGACGAACAAGCCCTCTTCCAGGCGGCGCTCGAAGTCGAGGATGCGCACGCGGTCGTCGCCGTTTTCCATGATGTCGCGGTCGAGGATCTGGTAGGTCACCCCGTAGGACTGCTGCATGCAGGCGTCGCCGAGCAGCTTGTAGGACAGCGACTCGTCGACGTAGCGGCGACCCTCCTGGTTGACCGCGATGGCGCCCTTGTACACGGCGAGGCAGGCGTGGTGGTTGTTCTCGTCCATCGGGTGTTTGCCGAAGGTGCCCTTGATGTGGACCATGTCGCGCACGTCGGCGCCCAGCGCCCAGGCCATGCGCAGGCCGTCGCCCTCGTTGCCCTCGCCGCCGATGAACACGGCGTTGTCGTACAGCGGGGCGAAGCGGTGGATCAGCTCGCGGTCGTGGACGAAGCCGCCGCAGGCGAGGATCACCCCGCGCGCGGCGCGGATCTCCAGGGCTTGGCCGCCCTGCTCGGCGCTGGCGCCGATCACCCGCCCGCCGGCGCTGCGCAGCAGGCGGCGGGCGCGGGTGTTGCGCAGCACCTCGACCTTGCCGGTCTTGAGCGCGGCCAGCTCCAGCTGGCGCACCATGTCGGCCGGGTCGACGTTGTGCACGCGCGGTACCGACTGCCCGGAGGCGGTCTCGATCACCGGCTGGAAGGCCACGCCGTGGGCCTTGAGCCATTCGTAGGTGGCTAGTTGGTGGTCGGCGTAGGCGCGCACCAGCGCCTCGTCGCACTCGCCCTTGCCGACCTCGACCAGGTCGCGGTACAGCAGCTCGGCGGAATCCTCGATGCCGCGCTCGCGCTGCAGGTCGGTGCCGGCGAAGGCCAGGCAGCCGCCGCTCATCGCCGAGGAACCGCCGGTGGCGGCGGTCTTCTCCAGCAGCAGCACGTCGACGCCGGCCTCGGCGGCGCTCAGCGCGGCGGCGAAACCGGCCAGGCCGCCGCCGATCACCAGCAGTTGGGTATTCAGGATCTCGCTCATGTTCATCACTCCTCAGCGCGGCTCGAGAAACCGCTGGGCCAGGCCATAGAAGGCGAAGATCTCGCGCACCCGCTCGGGGTCGGGCTGGGCGGAGAAGTAGCCGCGGTTGCAGGTGCGGGTGCCGTTGGCGCGCTGCAGGTCGACCATCGACTCGGCCTGCTTGATCCAGGCGCCGAGCGAGTCGAGCACCGGCACGCCGTCCACCTCGCTGATGCCGTGGGTGGCGAGCAGCACGTTGAGCGGCGCCTCGCCGGGGATGATCACCTCGGCGCCGGCGGCGATCAGCGCGCGGGCGGCGGTGCGGAAGCGGTCGATCAGCGAGGCCGGATCGCTGAACGCGGCCAGCACGTCGGCGAAGCGGAAGCCGACGTGGCGCACCCCGGCCAGGCGCTGGCCGAGGCCGTGGCGCTGGGCGTTGTCGGTGACCAGTTCGGCCAGTTCGTCGATGAACACCAGCACGCCGAACTTGCGGCCGAGGGTGCAGGCGGTGAGCATCGCCGCCTCGCCGTAGCCGACCACCGGGATGCCGAGCAGGCTGCGGATCTCGCGCAGCGCCGGCTCCGGCAGGGTGCTGATGGCGTAGGCGTCGTAGCCCTGCTGCTCGGCGTTGAGGCCGGCGGCCATGAACTGCAGGCCGTGCAGGTACTGGATGGCGGCGTACTTGATGTCGTCGCCCGGGTAGTTGCTGCGGTAGGTGCCCGGCTGCATGCCGTGCATGTCGATCACCGTGTCGGGACGGGCGACCTTCCTGAAGTGGGCGCGCAGGGCGGCGTCGTAGGCGCCGAGGTCGCTGAGCACGGTGAAGCTCTGGTGCCAGATGCGGATGGTCATGGGATGTCCTTTTAACGTTGGGCAGCGGCCGCAGCGCCGGCGATGCGGCCGAGCACCGAACCCGAGGTGAGGCCGGCGCCGCCGGCGTACTTGACGTAGTAGAGGTTGCCGACCAGCTCGCCGGCGGCGTACAGGCCGGGGATCGGCTGGCCGTCCTCGTCGATCACCTGCGCCCCGCTGTTCACCTTGAGGCCGCCGAAGGTGAAGGTGATGCCGCAGGTGACCGCGTAGGCGACGAAGGGGCCGCGCTCCAGCGGGTTGGCCCAGTTCGACTTGGGAATCGCCAGGCCACGGGTCGCGCGGCCGTCGCGGATCGCCGGGTTGAACGGCACCTCGCGGCGCACGGCGGCGTTGAATTCCCTGAGGGTATCGAGCAGCGCGTTGACGTTGACGCCCTCGAGCTTGCCGGCCAGCTCCTCGAGGCTGTCGGCCTGGATGCGGGTGGCGTGGCGCACGCGGTACTCGTCGGGCAGCAGGTGCTCGCTGTGCTGGTCGAACAGCTGCCAGGCGACGCCGCCCGGCTGCTGCAGGACCTTGGCGCCCATCCCCGAGTAGGTGTAGTTGCGAAAATCCAGGCCCTCGTCGACGAAGCGCTTGCCGTCGGCGTTGACCACCACGCCGAGGTGGAAGTAGTTCTTCTGCATGTTGAGCAGGTCGAGGTCGCCCAGCTCGGGGGCGTTGACGTCGTAGAACACCGCGTGACAGCCCGACCAGTTGCCGTGGGCCACCGCGCCGACGTCCATGGCCATGCGGATGCCGTCGCCGGTGTTGAAGCGCGAGCCGCGCACCTTGGCCAGGTCCCAGCCCGGCCCCAGGTACTTGGCGCGCCATTCGAGGTTGGCGTGGAAGCCGCCGGTGGCGAGGATCAGCCCGCCCGCGGAGAAGCGCCGGCCATCGGCGCACTCGACCTGCCAGCGGCCGTCGGCGCGGCCGAGCTTCTGCGCGCGGCAGGCGTAGCGCAGCTCGACGCCGCTGCGCTCGGCGCGGCGCATCAGCGCCTCGACCAGGCCCAGGCCGCCGCCGGACACCTCGACGGTGAGGCCACCCCAGAACTTGTACTTGCCGTCGATCTTGAACGCCTGGCGGCCGTAGATCGGCATGAAGCGCACGCCCTGGCGGGTCATCCAGCCCAGGGTGTCGAGGCTCTGGCTGACCACGGTGTCGAGCACTTCCGGGTCGGCGCGGTACTGGCTCTGCGCGGCCAGCTCGCCGTAGAAGTCGTCCTGGGTGTAGCTGCCGAAGTCGCTGCTCTCGATCTCGCTGTCGAGCAGGTCGGGCATCAGCTGGCGCAGGTCGTCCACCCCGCGATAGGCGACGCGGAAGGCGCCGCCGGTGTGCGCCGAGTTGCCGCCGCGCAGCTCCTCGGGGGCGCGCTCCAGCAACGCCACCCGCGCGCCCTGCTCGCGGGCCGACAGCGCGGCGCACAGCCCCGCATTGCCCCCGCCGATCACTATGACGTCGAAATCCTGCATGGTCCCCTTCCTCGAATCCGCTGACCTGTTGGGGCGGATTATTTGCAGGGGACGATGGGGATGACAGGCCGCCGGGGCGAAGGGGTTGTTCAGTTAAGTTGCAAGATGGTGGGCGCCGCCGCCCTTAACGGACTCCCGTCATGCGTGCTGGGAGACTGCCGCAGCAACGCGGCGGCATGGACTGCCATGATCCGGATAAACCGAACGGATCATTCGCTTTTCCCGAATGTAACCCCACCGAGTGCGGGCTAAGCTGAGTCCTGACAGGAACCGTGACGCAAGGCCGCGCAGGACTTCGACGCCCAGCCAATGGCGTCGTCTGCAACCGCACGGACCGCACACCCTCCGCCAACAACAAGAGCAAACAGGGAGCCATGTCATGAGCATCGATGGCTATGTCTGGCTGACAGGAGCGCTGGTCGTCAGCCTGGTGATGGTTTTCGGCGGCAACTACGAAGGCAGCACGAACAGCCAGCCGGCCGATGGGTGCCCGCCAGCGCTGTCTCTCCATGGCTGCGCCATGCCCTACCTCCACGGCTGGCCGGTCATGCTGCTCTGACGGGCGAGACGCGCCGGCCAGCACAGCGGCGGGCCTGATTGCCCGTCTCGCCGGCCCGGGCCCTGTGGCACAACGGGATCAGGTCACGTTTCCAGCACCGCGATGGCGGCTTCCGCGTGCACAGCGAGGGCGCGGACGGCAAACTGGCCGGGTTGCGCATCGGCCACGCCTTCGGCGTCGAGCCCCTGCGGCAATACCCGATGGAGGGGCGCCGGCAGGCGCTGTCCATTGCCCGGGACAGGCGGCCGGCTCGCTCTTGCCTGCCAGATCGGCAATACTGCCGCCTCCAGGCGCAAGCCCTGCGCTCCGCCAGTGTCACACCCAGAATCGACAAGGAACACCAAGCCATGAGCCGACTTGCAGAGACGGTCAGCCGGGAACTGCTACAGGCCATTCGCAATGACCAACTGGTCCTCCCCACCCTGCCCGAGGCAGCGCTGCGGATTCGCCAGACCGTGCAACAGCCCGACATCGGCATCGCCGAACTGGCCCGGGAAGTCGGCAGCGACACCGCGCTGACCGCCCGCCTGATCCGGGTGGCCAACAGCCCGCTGCTGCGGGCGCGCACGGAAATCACCGATCTGCAGATGGCGATCAGCCGCCTCGGCATCAACTACACCAGCACCCTGGCCATCGGCCTGGCGCTGGAGCAGATGTTCCGCGCCAAGTCGCCCATCATCGAGCGCAAGATGCACGAGATCTGGAGCAAGAGCCTCGAGGTGTCGAGCATCAGCTATGTGCTGAGCCGCAACTACACGACCCTGGTTCCGGAGCAGGCGGCTCTCGCCGGGCTGGTCCACCAGATCGGCGCGCTGCCGATCCTGACCTATGCCGAGAACCACCCGGAGCTGCTGCAGGACCCGCAGAGCCTGACCTTCATCATCGACGAGGTCCACCCGGTGATCGGCGACCGCATCCTGCACCAGTGGAACTTCCCCGAGTCGATCGCCTCGATCCCCTCCCAGCATCTCAACTTCAGCCGCGACACGAACGATGTCGACTATGCCGATGTCGTCCAGGTCGCCGTGCTGCAGAGCTATCTCGACACCGACCACCTGCTGGCCGGCGTCGACTGGGGCCAGGTAGCCGCCTTCGCCAAGCTCGGCCTCGACTGCGAGGTCGACAGCGCGGAGGACAGCGAACTCGCCTCCTCCCTCGTCGCGGCCATGTCGGCCTGAGACCTGCTCAGCCCTGGGTGACGGCGAACTGCCCCACCAGCTGCTGCAGCTTGCTGGTGGTGTGCCGCACCCGGGAGGTGCTGCCCTGCAGCGTGCGCAGGGTCTGCTGCATGTTCTGGGATACCTGGTCGACGCCGCGGATCGTGTCCCCGTAGTGCTGGCTGCGCTGGTCGAGCTGCTTGATCAGCTCGAACATGCGCTGCACCGCCTGCTGCAGGCGCAGGTTCTCGCTGGAACCCTGCTCGGCCTGGCGCAGGCTGGCATCGACGTTCGACACGCCATGGGTCATGAAGGCCACCGCGTCGCGGGTCTCCTCCTGCAGTCCCTCGATCACGTGGCGGATCTCGTCGGCGGCGCTGGCGGTACGCGAGGCCAGGGTGCGGATCTCCCCGGCCACCACGGCGAAGCCGCGACCGTGGCTGCCGGCCCGCGCCGCCTCGATGGCGGCGTTGAGCGCCAGCAGGTTGGTCTGGATGGTGATCTCGCTGATCAGCTCGACGATGTTGCCGATCTGCCCCATGCGGCTGTCCAGCGACTGCACGCTGCGCGCCGAGCGGTCCACCACGTTGCGGATCGCCTGGGTGCTCTCGCGCGCGCTGCCGATCACCGCCTCCATGGCGCTCTTCATCTCCTCGGCGGTCAGTGAGGCCTGCTGGATCTCGGTCAGCTGCGCCTCCACCAGCGCCAGCATGCTGCCCATGGACTCGGCCACCGCCGTGGAGGTGCTGCAGGCCGCGTTGTTGTGCGCCAGCATCTGCGCGTTGGTCTGCCCGACGCTGTGCGAGGCGCGGATCACCTCGCCGACGATGCCGTCGAGGTTGTCGATGAAGCTGTTGATCCAGCGCGCCATGTCGCCGCTTTCGTCGTTGCCCATGCGCCCGCGATCCAGGCGCTGGCTCAGATTGCCGCCGCCCTCGGCGATGGTGCGGATCACCGCGGTCATCTCGCCCATGCGGCTGGCCAGCCGCCGCGGCCCCAGGGCGGCGAACAGCAGCCCGCACAGCCCCAGCAGGCCGAGGTCGAGCAGGTCGAGCACGCCCTGCGGCAGGCCGCTGTAGTGCTGCAGGCCGGTGCTGGCGGCGTACCAGCCGCCCATCACCAAGAGGAAGGTCCGCATCAGCCCGAAGGTCAGCGAGCGGCGCCGGTAGACCTCCTCGAGGTCGGCCTCGCACATCATCCCCCAGCGATCCGGCGAGCCGGGCAACTGGAAGGTCACGCCCTTGCCGACCACCGGCACGTGCCGGTAGTCGGAATAGCCGGGATAGTTGACGAACAGGTTGGCGCCCTTGCGGATGGTCTCGCGCACGCCCGGGTGCAGCTCGCCGGTGGCCGGGTCGACGAAGCGCAGCTCCAGCTCGGTGTGGCGGCGGACCCGCACCGTGCCCCAGCGGGTGTGCACGCCGGTCTTGAGGTTTTCGCCGTGGCTGAAGGTGTTGTCCTCGAAGCGCGAGCGCGACAGCGCGGTGCCCGCCCGGATGCGCGGATCGAAGCGCGACTCGACCATGAACAGGTAGTTGTCGCCGGATTCGGCGTACACGTGCCCGGCCTCGCGCTGGATCAGGTCGCCCAGCACGTCGTTGGGCACCCGGGCGCACAGGCAGCCGAGCAACTGGTCGTCGCGGCGGATCGGCTGATAGAACATCAGCGTCACCTCGTCGTGGAAGCGCGAGCTGGACGGGCCGATGTCGAAGGTCAGCGGGTCGACATAGGGGCCGTGCAGGAACGGCTGGCGCAGGCCGGCCGCCAGGGCCGCGGGGTCGAGATCGCGGGCATTGCAGTGCCCGGGCCAGCTCGATGCCAGCACCACGCCCTGCGGCGACACCACGAACAGCTCGGAGCAGTCGGCGGACTGGGCGAGCCGCTCCTGCAGCAGGCGGTTGTCCAGCCAGGTGAAGTCGCGCGCCAGACCGTCGGCCAGCTCCGCCAGCCAGGCCCACTGGGTCAGCGCCCAGTTGTGCAGCAGGTGGCTGCGGGTCTGCGCGATGCCCTCGAAGACCTTCTCCACCTCGGCGCAGGTATCGCGGTTCAGCCAGCACGACCAGCCCATGGCCAGCTTGCCGGTCCTGCCCAGCCAGGGCAGCCAGCGGCGTTCGGCCGACGACAGGTCCATGCGCTTGCTTTGCTGTGACGACATCGGGGGTTCTTCCGTGCAACAAAAGTGATGACTGCGTCACAGCAAGAAGCACGCCATCAAAATGGCGTCATATTGCAGGCACGGGGAAACCGCCGCGCACCTCTGGCGGGCTCACGCACCACAACGGAGCAGCTCAGTGCACCATCATGAACCCGGCGCTTCCATGATCAGCTCGACGCGCCGGTTGCTCGCCCGACCCTCGGCGCTGGCGTTGTCGCCCAGCGGCCGGGTATCGGCGTAGCCGACCGCGCGCAGGCGCCCGCTGGCCACGCCGTTGGCTTCCAGATAGCGCACCACGCCCCCCGCCCGCGCGCCGGACAGCTCCCAGTTGGACGGATAGCGGCCGCTGCGCACCGGCACCGAGTCGGTGTGGCCCTCCACCGCGATGCGGTGACTGGTGCTGTTGAGCACCGGCACCAGGCGCTTGAGCACCGAGAGGCCGGCCAGACTGAGATCGGCCTGGCCGGAGCTGAACAGGATCTCGCTGCTGATGCGGAAGCTCACCGTGCTCTCGTTGACCACCACGTCGATGTCGTCGCCCAGTTGGTCCAGCGGCAGGCCCTTGAGCGGATCGACCGGCGCCTTGGACGGCAGGGGCGTCGGCACCTGCAGGGCGGACTGCGGCAGCAGGCCGTCAGTGGCCGGCAGCACGCCCTCATGGGCCGGCCGCAGGTTGCTGGCCGCCTGGCGCAGCCCTTCCAGCGCGCCCTTGCCGGCGAAGGCCAGCATGACCACCAGCAGCACCAGCATCAGGGTCATCATGTCCAGGTAGGTCATCAGCCAGGACTCTTCCTCGGGCTCGGTCGCCAGCGGCTCGCCCTCCCCCATCTTGCGCTTGGCCCGCCCCGCCACCTGGCGCGCGTGCGCCAGCTCGGCCTCCAGCTCGCGCTGGCGCATCAGCAACGCCTGCCTGGCGGGAATCGCCGTGGTCGTGCCGGCGTCGCTCGCGGCGCCCTCGGCTGCCTGTTCGCTCATCGCTCGGCGCTCCTCAGGCCCGGCCGCCATTGAGGCCGCGTGCCCCGGCGCCGCCATCGTTGATCTCGTCCTGGTACTGGGCCATGAACGACTTCAGCGTCTCGCGCATCAGCCCCGGACTGCGCTTGTTGCACATCATGGAGATGCCCTGCACCACCATGTTCATCACCACCACGCGCTGCTCGGTGCGCCGCTCCAGCTTCACCGCCACCGGCTTGAACACCAGGTTGGCCAGCAGCACGCCGTAGAAGGTGGTGATCAGCGCGATCGCCATCTGCCGGCCGATGGCGGTCATGTCGCCATCGCCGAGCAGGAACATCAGGTTCACCAGGCCGACCAGGGTGCCGACCATGCCGAACGCCGGCGCGAAGCTGGCCATCACCCGGAACAGCTGCGCCTCGGCATGCTCGCGGGCGCGCAGACGGGAAATGCGCCACTGCAGCAGCTCGATGATGTCCTCCTCGGGGGTGTTGTCGACCACCAGCTGCACCCCGGTGCGCAGGAACGGGTTGCGCACGTGCTGCAGCGCCTCCTCCACCTGGCGCAGGTTGCCGGACATCCACAGCCGCGAGATGTTCACCAGCTCCTCCATGTCGTCGCGGGTGTACAGCTTTTCGTTGCGCATCACCGTGGCGAACAGCCCGAACACCCGCAGCACCTCGCCCAGCGGATAGCTGATGAAGGTCGCCGCCAGCGTGCCCACCAGCACGATGCCCAGGCTCGGCAGGTCGAGGAACAGGGACGGATCCTCGGCGGAAAAGACCAGCACCACCGCCAGCAGCACGACGCTGGAGAGGATGCCGATAAGCGTGGAGGGATTCATGCGGACTCCGTATGCATACCGGGGACGGGACGGCACGCCTCCCGGGCGGGCCTCTGCGCAACTATCGGCAGCCGCGGGCATTTCTGAAGCCCTCGGCGTGCAGCACCGCACAAAACCGCACCCGTCGAGCAGCGCCACCGACAAATCGTCATAAAGTTTTCGCTGCCCGGGCCGTTATTCCGTTGAGGAACCACGCCGCCCCACAGGGACCACGATGATCACCAGCAATCACGGCACTCTCGCAGGCCCCGACCTGGCAGCCGCGCCCGTCGCCCAAAGCTGTCCGCCAGAGGGTCCGGTGCAGTCAACCGCACCGCTCCACACCGACGCCAACATCCTGGTGGTCGATGACAGCCCGGTGAACGTCAAGCTGCTGCTGGCGCTGCTGGAGCACTACGGCTACCGCAACTGCCAGGGCATCAACGACCCGCGCTGGGTCGAGCCCATGCTCGAGGAGCAACTGCCCGACCTGATCCTGCTGGACATCAACATGCCGCACCTGAGCGGGCATGACATCCTCGCCTGGCTCAAGACCCGCTGGGGCGAGCAGGCGCCGCCGGTCATCGTGCTGACCGCGCAGACCAGCCGGGACACCCGCATGCAGGCCCTCGACCTCGGCGCGCGCGACTTCCTCACCAAGCCGTTCGACCAGCAGGAGGTGATGCAGCGCATCCGCAATGCCCTGCAGGTGCACTTCCTGCTCAAGGAGCGCAACGACCGCGCCATCCTCCTGCAGAACCTGGTGGAGGAGCGCACCGCCGCCATCGCCCGCCTGTCCCTCGAGGACCCGGTCACCGCCCTGCCCAACCGCCGCGCCCTGCTCGCCCAGCTGGAAGGCCGCCTGCGGGAGAAGGCGCCGGCGGCGCTGTACTTCATCGCCCTGGAAGGCGTGGACGACATCGCCCGCCTGCATGGCTATGCGACCAGCGAGGCTCTCAGCCTGCACCTGCGCGACCGCCTGCTCGAGCACTTCGCCTCCCAGGCCACCGTGGGCGTCTGGAACACCAACAAGTGGCTGATGATCACCCAACAGCCGCTGGCCAGGGGCGAACTGAGCAACCAGGCGCGGGCGATCCTGCACTGCATCGCCCAGCCCTTCAGCATCGACCAGGTCCAGGTCCGCCTCGACGCCCGCATCGGCATCAGCCACACCGCGATGCCCCACCAGTCCGCCGACCACCTGCTGCGCCTGGCCGCCCTCGCCCTGCCGGACACCGCCGCGGAGTGGCGGCTGTACCAGTCGAGCATCGAGGACACCCTGCAGAAGCGCATCCGCCTGCACGAGGCGCTGCGCGTCGCCCTGGACAACCAGGAGTTCTTCCTCGTCTACCAGCCGAAGATCGAACTGCCCAGCGGCCGGGTCGTCGGCGCCGAAGCCCTGCTGCGCTGGGTGCACCCGACCCTGGGCTTCGTCTCCCCGGCCGACTTCATCCCCATGGCCGAGGACAGCGGCGAGATCCTGCGCATCGGCGAATGGGTGATCGAGCACGCCATCCGCCAGCTCGAGGAATGGCTGATCGCCAGACAGGTCTCCCCCGACTTCCGCCTGGCGGTCAACGTCTCGGTGCAGCAGCTGACCCGCCCGGACTTCGCCCGCAACCTGCTCAACCGCCTGCTGCGCAGCCGCCTGCCGGCCGGCGCGCTGGAGGTCGAGGTCACCGAATCGGGACTGATGGAGAACGTCGAGCTGGCCCGCGAACAGCTGCGTCTGCTCGCCCGCCACAGCGTCCCGGTGGCCATCGACGACTTCGGCACCGGCCACTCCTCGCTGGCCTACCTGAAGACCCTGCCGGTCTCGGTGCTGAAGATCGACCGCGCCTTCGTCAGCAACATGGACACCGAACCCCAGGACCGCCGCCTGGCCGAGACCGTGATCGACATGGCGCGCAACTTCGGCTGCATCACCGTCGCCGAAGGCGTGGAGAAGCCCGAACAGGCGGAAATGCTCAGGGGCATGGGCTGCGAACTGGCCCAGGGCTACTGGTACTCGCCGCCGCTCAAGGTGGAGCAGTTCATCGAGTTCTGCGCGGCACGCCAGTTGGAAATGGCCTGAACGCAGGCCGGATCGGCTCCGCACAAGCTGGCACGCAAGCCGCCAGCCCGCAGTCGGGCTCCGGCCTGCGGCCTGACCTGACCTGTCGACCGGCGCATGGCCGGCCTGCCGGCAATTCGCAGGATTGAGGCAGATCAAAAAATGCCGATCCACTCACAAAAAATCGTCGCCAGCCCTAAAGCTTCCCCGCTCCCCGTCGATATCTGAGGTAACGGCCAACGGCGCCGTTGTCGCCAGGCGCAGCACGCGCGCAGCACAGCTCGCCACTGGCACCTAACTTGAGCAAGCAAGGAGTTACTCCATGTCCGTGATCAACACCAACATCACTTCTGTCATCGCGCAGAAGAACCTGACCAGTTCCAAGAGCGCCCTGACCACCGCCATGGAGCGTCTGTCCTCCGGTCTGCGCATCAACAGCGCCAAGGACGACGCCGCCGGCCAGGCGATTTCCAACCGCATGACCGCCCAGGTTCGCGGCCTGGCCCAGGCCCAGCGCAACGCCAACGACGGCATCTCCGTCGCCCAGACCGCCGAAGGCGCACTGAACCAGATCAACGACAACCTGCAACGCGTGCGCGAGCTGGCGGTGCAAGCGCAGAACAGCACCAACTCTCCGGACGACCTAGGCTCGATCCAGAACGAAATCGGCCAGCGCCTTGCGGAAATCAATCGCGTCTCCGAAGAAACCAGCTTCAACGGCGTCAAGGTACTGGCCGAGGATCAGCAACTGACCATCCAGGTCGGTGCCAACGACGGTCAGACCATCAAGATCAACCTGGGCAAGATCAATGCGGAAAGCCTGGGCCTGGCCAACTTCAACGTAGATGGCAAGGCTGAGATCGCTAACAAGGCCGCCACCGAAGATGACCTCAAGCTTGCCAAGAACATTACCACCGCCCCTGGCACCCCGCCGACATACACCCTGAACCAAGCTAATACCAAAATTAGCGCGAATGACATCCTGTCCAAGGCAAGCTCCGTCACCACCACCGCAAATGCCACCGATCTTGGCTATGGCAGTGGCACCTTGGGTGCGTTGACCAAAAGCGGTAACAACTATACTTACGATGTTACTGCTGTCACTGCAACCAATGCCCAAAATGACATCAAGGCGCTTGTCATGGGCACCGCTGAAGGCCCAACCAAGGCAACCTTCACCAATGCCACTGGCGGCGCCTCGCAAGAAATCCTTATCGACAGCGCCGGCAATATCACTAACACCGATGGCGTTGCACTTTACCTGACAACAAACAATGAACTAACCGTCAACCAAGGCGATGCGGGTACCGTACTGGCCACTGCAGATGTTTTGACCGAAGCAATAGGCGCGGGTACTACTGCCGCTGGTGACCTGCAGCTGGCTATCGAGGGCGGGCCGACCATTAAATCCACTACCGCCGCAGGCACTGCTGACATTATTGGTGCAAGCATTTCCAGCAGCGCCTTGGCTACTCTTTCCAAAGACCAGACATTTGACGTTACCGCCACCATTGCGGCAGGCGACTCTGCAACCGGCGCGCCCATTAACGTAACTCTTACCAACGGCGTGCCCACGGACACCTACACGAATGCCGCGGGCAAGCTGACTACCGCTGCAACGACCGACACCGCTCTGACCGTGCACTCAAACGGCAAGGTGACGGATAGCGCCGCCAATCAGTACTTCGTGGGACAGGATGGCAACATCACCAGTGCCGCCACCACCGCTGGCACCAAAACCGAAGATCCGCTGGCAACTCTGGACGACGCCCTGAAGATGGTAGACAGCCTGCGCTCCGACCTGGGCGCCGTGCAGAACCGTTTCGAGTCGGCCATCACCAACCTGAGCACCAACGAGACCAACCTGACTGCCGCTCGTTCGCGCATCCAGGACGCCGACTACGCCGTGGAAGTGGGCAACATGACCCGCGCGCAGATCCTGCAGCAGGCCGGCACCTCGGTTCTGGCTCAGGCCAACCAGCTGCCGCAGGGCGTGCTGTCCCTGCTGCGCTGATGGTTGGATGGGAAAGCGTGGCGCGCCGCGCTTCCCCGTCTGCTCCAGCCCATGGAAAAGGCGCCTTCTTGGCGCCTTTTTCTTTCTGAACTGCACCGCAAGGAGCCCCAGCCATGGATATTTCCGTCAACGCCACCGTCAACAGCGCCCTGCAGATGCAACAGGTGCAAGGCGAACAGGAAAAGCAGGCACTGCTTTTCAAGAAGGCCGTGCAGGCCGAAGCCGCCTCGGTGCAGCAGCTGCTGCAATCGACCAAGCCGGCTGTCGAGCTGGCCACCGAGGGCGCTCTAGGCACGCAGATCAACACTTTCGCGTGAACACCCCGGCAGCGGTCGCCACACCGGCCGAGCTGAGCGCCGCCGACCAGCAGCGAGTGATCGACGAACTCGACCGACTGCTCGCCGATATCGCCCACCTGCTGCAGCGCTTCGAGGACTACGGCCTGCAGGCCCAGCTGAAAGACGACTACCTGGCCTTGCACGAACTGCAGGCCAAGGCTCTTCTGCAGCGTCAGGCACATGCACTGCCCGCCGCACCAGCCCAGCAGAAACTGTCGATTGGGCCGTACCAGTGAGCGATCTCAAGGACCTGCCACATTCCCGAACAATGCCCTAAAGTTCGTCACCTCTCTGACGATAACTTTTTGACACCGCAGGAATTCGCCTGCACGTACCGCTCCCTTCCCCTGTTTCGAGCCCCATCATGGAACTGCGCGCCACCACGGAAATCGCCATCGTCCTTTTCGCCGCCATCGTCGCCGGCAGCCTGCTGACCCTGCTGCTCGCCGGCTGGATCGGTCGCCGATGGGCCGAGCGGGTACGCCGCGAACAGGACCGCGGGCTGGAACTGCAGGCGCGCAAGGCGGCGCTGCTGCTGGACAAGGAACTCGAGGCCACCTCGGCGCTGGTGGCGCTGCTGCGCCAGTTCCTGCCGACCTTCCATTTCCCCGGCATGGCGTGGGAGGCGGCATGCAACGAGATCGCCTACGACTTCGCCAAGATCGACACCGCGCTCGGCGAATACCTGGCCCGCCATGGCGCGGTGCTGCCGCTGGAGGTGATGGCGCTGCTCGGCGAAGCCATCGGCCTGACCCGCGAGCATCGCTTCAAGATCACCAGCGAAGTGCCGCCGGCCGCCAGCAAGGCCGCCGCCACGTTGTACGACAAGCTGTGGAAGGCCGAGGCGGAGATGCTCAGGCTGATGCGCAGCTGACCTCGCGCTCCTTCCACAGCTCCCTGACCTCCAGCACCTGCGGCAGGCAGCGGTCGATGAACAGCTCCACCAGCCGCGGCTCGAAGTGACGGCCCGCCTCGCTGCGGATCAGCGCCACCGCCTCCTCCACGCTCCACGCCTTCTTGTACGGACGCTCGCTGGTCAGCGCGTCGAACACGTCGGCGATCGCCACGATACGCGCTTCCAGCGGAATCGCCTCGCCGCGCAGGCCATGGGGGTAGCCGCTGCCGTCCCACTTCTCGTGATGGCAGAGGGCGATGTTGTGCGCCATCCTGAGCAGCCCACCGGGGTGTTCGCCGATGATCTTCGCGCCGATGCGCGAGTGCTCGCGCATCACGCTCCACTCGTCCGCATCCAGCTTGCCGGGCTTGCGCAGGATGGCGTCGGGGATGCCGATCTTGCCGACATCGTGCATCGGCGCGGCGTGCAGCAGGTCCTCGGCCTCGTCCTCGCCGAGGCCGGCGGCCAGCGCCAGCAGGCGCGAGTAGTGGCTCATGCGGATCACGTGCAGGCCGGTCTCGTTGTCCTTGTACTCGGCGGCCATGCCCAGGCGCTGGACGATCTGCAGGCGGGTCTCGCGCAGCTCGTCGACGCGTACCAGTGACAGGTGGGTGCGGATCCGCGCCTTGACGATCAGCGGGCTGACCGGCTTGGTGATGTAGTCCACCGCGCCGGCCTCGAAGCCCTCGGCCTCGTCGTCGGTATCGGTCAGGGCGGTGACGAAGATCACCGGGATCGCGCGGGTCGCCGGATCGCGCTTGAGCGCCCGGCACACCTGGTAGCCGGTCATGCCCGGCATCATCACGTCGAGCAGGATCAGGTCGGGCTGTTCGCGGCCGGCCAGTTCGATGGCCTTGTCGCCGTCGCGGGCGAACAGCAGGCGATAGCTGTCCTGCAGGATATGGCGCAGGACCTGCAGGTTGCTCGGCTCGTCATCGACGAGGAGGAGTTTCTGGCGTCGTTCGGCGATGTCGGTGGTCATGCTGGCTGGCCCTCGGGCAATGTCTCCAGCCGGCTCCGCAGCACTTCCAGCAGCTGCAGGGCCCGGTCGAATTCGAATTCGTCTACTGCACCCACCAGGGCGGCCAGGCTGGCCGAGTTCCCCTGCGGGTCGAGCCTGGCGAGCAGCTGGCGCCACGCCAGGTCGTCCAGTTCGCCGCGGCGCCAGACGCGCGTCAGACGCTCGAGCAGCACCGGCACCTCGACCAGCGGACAACTGGCAGACGTGCAGGCCGTCGCCCGGCAGCTGTCTGCCAGCGGACAGGCGGCAACGGCCATGGACGCAGTGCCCGGCTCCACGCCGGCCTGGGCGGGGGCAATCCCGGTGACGCGGACGATCTCGTCCAGCAGCCGATCCAGCTCCACCGGCTTGGCGGCGAAACCGTCCATGCCCGCCTCGCGGGCGGCCAGGCGGTCGCTCTCCAGCACGCTGGCGGTCAGCGCGATCAGCGGGGTTCGCGGCAGGCCATGGGCCTGCTCGTGGGCGCGCCACTGGCGGCTGGCGGCAAGGCCGTCGACGCCGGGCATCTGCACGTCCATCAGCACCAGGTCGAAGCGCCCACTGGCCAGCGCCGCCAGGGCCTGCGCGCCGTCGCGGGCGGTGCCGATGCGATGGCCGAGGCGGCCCAGGCCGAGCGCCAGCAGCTCGACGTTCTGCTCCACGTCGTCGACCACCAGGATGTGCAGTGGCGGCAGGTGCGGCAGGCTCGGCACCGCCTGGCGCGGCAGCGCCTGCACGGCGGGCAGCGGCAGGGTGATGCGGAAGGTGCTGCCCTCACCGGGCCGGCTGTGCACCTCGATGCGGCCGCCCATCAGCTCCACCAGCTGGCGGGCGATGGTGGTGCCCAGGCCGGTGCCGCCGAAGCGGCGACTCATCGAGGCGTCAGCCTGGGCGAACGGCTCGAAGATCTTCTGCAGGCGGTCGGCCGCGATGCCGATGCCGGTATCGCGCACGGCCAGGCACACCTGCTCGCCCTCGGCCTGCACATGCAGGCTCACCTCGCCCTGCGGGGTGAACTTGATCGCGTTGCCGAGCAGGTTCAGCAGCACCTGCTGGATGCGCAGCGGATCGCCGCGAAAGCCCTCGCCCAGCTCCGCCGCGTAGTGCAGCGACAGCGTCAGGCCCTTGGCCGTCGCATTGGGGCGCAGCAGGGCGCAGATCCGCTCGACCAGCTCGCGCAGCGAGAAGTCGACCGCCTCCAGCTCGACCACCCCGCGTTCGAGCTTGGCGGTATCGAGGATGTCGTTGAGCAGGGCCAGCAGGGAGCGGGCCGAGTGCTGCACGGTCTGCAGGTGCCGGCGCTGCGTGTCGTCCAGCCGGCTGCCGAGCAGCAGCTCGGTGAAGCCGATGATGGCGTTCATCGGCGTGCGGATCTCGTGGCTCATGTTGGCCAGGAAGGCGCTCCTGGCGGCCGCCGCCCGCTCGGCGCGCTCCTTGGCTTCGAGCAGCTCCGCCTCCATCTCGCGGTGGAAGCTGATGTCGCTGGCGAACTTGACCACCTTGCCCGGCCCGCCAGCGGGCGGAAAGATCGGGTGGTAGGAGGCCTGGACCCACAGCTCGCGACCGTCGAGGGCCAGCCGGCGGTATTCGCCGGTTTCGTGCTCGCCACGCCGCAGGCGCTCCCACAGCTCCTGATAGTCCTGGCTGTGCGCCACTCCCGGCGGACAGAAGATGCTGTGCGGCTGCCCGCGGATCTCCTCCAGGCGGCAGCCGAACAGATCGAGAAAGTTCTGGTTGGCGGTGAGTATGCGGCCCTGCAGGTCGAACTCGATCACCGCCATGACCCGGTGGATGGCCGCCATCTGGCTGACCGGGTCGCTGGCATGAGCCGGGGCGGCGAACGCGCCCTCCATGTCGCGCCCCTCCAGGTTCCGACGCCCGATACGCAACCCGTCCAGCAACACGGCCAGAGCCCCCAGCGCCAGGATGCCCAGCACCATGAGAATCAGTGGGTCGCCCGGCCAGGCACCGGCCATCATGCGAGCTCTGGCAGCACGATACTCTCGATCGGCCCCAGCCCGCTCAGCTCGGCATCACTGAGCAGCGGCCCGCTGCCCCGCGGATCGAGCGCCGGGCTGGCCGTCAGCTGCACCTGGCCCACCTGCCCCTCGCGATCCAGGCGGCGCACCCAGGCCAGCTGGCCGCTGCCGAAGCGCACCAGGCTGCCGACCGGGATCAGCCCGAAATGGCGGATGTAGCGCTGGCTCCACTGCGGATCGAACTGGCCGGTGCTGGCGAGCAGGTGACGGTAGATGGCGTCGATCGGCTGGGGCGGGCGATCGGCACGCGGACGGCTCATGGCGTCGACCACATCGATCACCGTGGCCATGCGCGCCAGCTCGCCCAGACGCTCGGCCGGAGCCGCCTGCGGGTAGCCGCTGCCATCGAGGCGCTCGTTGATCGCTCCCACCACGGCATCCAGCACCGGTCCGGCCAGCCACTTGCAACTGTCCAGACGCTCGCGCAGCAGGCCCACATGGCTGCCGAAGGCCAGGCGCTGGCCGGCATCCAGATGCCTGGCCAGGCGCAGTTCGACCGGCAGCAGCGCCTTGCCCAGGTCATGTACCAGGGCGGCGGCGACGATCGCCTTGGTCGCCTGACGCGGCAGGTTGCGCGCCTGGGCCATGTCCGCCATGCGCACCGCCAGGGCGATGCCGTGCTGCACCAGCAGCGGCTCGCCGGGCTGGTGCAGCACGGCGAACAGCAGGGAATCGCGGTCGGTCGCCAGCAGCTCGAGCAGCAGATCGCTGTGGCGCGACAGCTGCCTGGAGTCGACCGCCGCACCGTGGCGCAGCTTGATCAGCTGGGTGTCCAGATAGGCCGCCACCCGCCCCAGGCGTCGGCCGATGCTGCTGCCTGGCAGCGGGTTGCCGCCTGCCGGCAGCGCCTGCGTCAGCGGCGCGCGCTGGATGAACAGGGCCGAGGGCTGCAGGGCCCGGTTGCCGTTATGGCTGGCGCGGGCCTTCTCCCGCTCGATCTCGCGCACGTACAACCACAGGCGCCGTTCCTGGTCGCCGCTGATGCCGAGGAACTGGCAGCCGAAACGCATGCTCTGCCAGTCCAGCTCGCCGTGCATGTGACAGACCCGCGCGGGCACTTCGAGACGCTGGCCACCGGGAAAGCCGAGCACCAGCCGGTCGAGCACCTGCGGCCCCTCGAGGCGCACCGCCTCCCTGGCCGGCAACTCGACCAGGCAGCCGCCCAGCGACAGGTTGACCAGGCGGCCGCGCAGGACCTGCTCGCCGCCATGAAGGTGCAGCTCGACCACCACCAGCATGTCGCTGTGCAGTTCGGCACGATAGGAACTGCGCCGGTGCAGCAGGTCCAGCCACTGCGGATAGGCGCACAGGAACTGCACGCGCCCCGCTGCCTCGCACCGCCCCAGCACGTTCAGGCTGGGGGTGCGCAGCATGGCGCCGTCGACCTGGCCGCACAGATGGAAGGGGTCGTTGCGCTCGATCCGCCCGGCCAGCTCCGGAGTGGCGCTGATGTCGATCACCAGCCCTTCCTCCGGATCCAGCTCCATCAGCACCACCGGATGCGGCTGTCCCGGCTGGGCCGCGAACAGCAGTGCGGCGCCACCCGGCTGACAGAGCCCTTCAAGCAGGGACAGACACTCACCGGGGTGTTCGATCCGGGTGGGCGTGTCGATTTGCTCTTCCATCACAAGGCCTCTACTGGTCAACGGCGCAATACTTCCCAACCGCTCTGTATCGGCCCACCGGCAGGATTTCTTTAGGGACTTCGCGGAAAGGCCCTTGCCCTCGCTGCCGCGACGGCAGGAGCCGGGATTCCCGCGCGGATGGAAACGACGACTCTTCCCGGAGCCCTCCCAGGCACCTGCAGGGGATCTGCTCGGCGGCGGCGCTTCGCAGGTGGTTCAAGTTCGCTTGCGAACGACCGATAATATGTGAAGAAGGTCACATATCAGGCTGCATCAGCCAGCTCGCCAGGCCGACGTTGAATGAAAGACACCCCCCTCGCCAGCATCAGCCACACGCTCCGTGCGCTGCCCGACGACCAGCCGCTGCTGGACGACAGCCTGCTCGACACCCTCGACGCGATCCTGGGCGAGGAACTGCAGGAGGTGGTCGCCCTGTTCTGCGGCAAGCTGCCCGGCATGGTCGACACCCTGCTGCTCAGCCTGCGCAGCGGCGATCATGAGTCGATCCGCCACCAGGCGCACAACCTCAAGGGCAGCGCCGGCAGCATGGGCGCCCTGGCGCTGACGGACCTGGCGCGGCGGATCGAGTGGCAGGCGCGTCAGCGCCAGGCGATCCCGGCCGCCGACGCTCCTTCCCTCGCGGCGTTGGCTGCCGCCACGCGCTCGGCACTGGCCGAGCGCTACCTGGCGCAGCCCCTGCCAGCAGCGGGAGAGCCCGCTCGCCCTTCTTCCCTCGACACGGAGTGACGCGCAACGCATGACTACGCTGGAAACCATCCTCATCGTCGACGACGACAGCATGACACGGCGACTGATCCAGTCGATCCTCGGCCGCCAGGGCTTCCGCACCCTGGAGGCCGCCGACGGACAGGAGGGCGTCGAAGCGTTCCAGCGGGAAAAACCCGACCTGGTCCTGATGGACGTGATGATGCCGCGGCTCGACGGCTTCGCCGCCTGCCGCGCCCTGCGCCAGCTCGAAGCGGAACAGGGCACGCCGATCATCATGCTCACCGCCGCGGACGCGGGCGTCGATGTCGAGCACGCCTTCGAGGCCGGCGCCAGCGACTTCATCAGCAAGCCGATCAGCTGGCCGCTGCTGATCGCCCGGATACGCCACGCACTGCGCGCCCGTCGCACCAATCGCGAGCTGCTGCGCACCCGTCTGCGCCAGGAACATGCGCAGAAGATCGCCCGCATGGGCTTCTGGGCCTGGGATGCCGAGGACGACAGCCTGGAGTGGTCGGCGGACCTGACCGAGCTGACCGGGCTGGACGGCGGGCAGCTCGGCAACCGCCAGGCCCTGCTCGCCTGCACTCACCCGGATGACCGCAAGCGCCTGGCCCTGGCGCTGGAGGTGGCCCGGGATGCGCGCGGACGGCTCGACCAGGAGATCCGCCTGCTGGCCCCGGAGAACTCGGTGCGAGTGGTGCACCTGGTAGCTGCGCACCACCCCTCCCCAGGAAGCCCCGAGCTGTTCGAGGGTGCCTTCCAGGATCTCACCCAGGTACGCGAGACCGAACAGCTGGTCCAGCACCTGGCCCTGCACGACAGCCTCACCGGCCTGCCCAACCGCAAGCTGTTCCTGCGCCAGCTCGAGGCCGCCATCGAGCGCGCCCGCCAGCAGGGCCATGGCGTGACCATGGTGCTGTTCGACATCAATCGCCTGAGCCGCATCAACGACGCCCTGGGGATTCAGGCCGGCGACCAACTGCTGGCGCGCATAGCCAACAGCCTGCGCCAGGTGCTGCCACTGGAAACCAGCATCGCCCGGCTGGACGGCGACGAGTTCGCCCTGCTCGTGCAGCACAACGACCTGAACCGGGTGCGCCTCAAGACCGAGGCGGTCCTCAAGCGCACCGGCCAGCCGATCACCATCGGCGAGGAAACCCTGTTCGTCTCGATGACCGCCGGCATCGCCCTGTTCCCCGAACATGCCGGCAGCGCCGAGGAAATGATCCAGGCCGCCCAGGATGCCCGCCAGCACGCCCGCCTGCAGGGCAAGCCGCTGGCCATCGCCAGACCGGTGAGCGCCAACAAGGCCGTCGAGCTGAAGCTGGAGTTCGCCCTGCGCGCGGCCCTGGAGGACCACTTCGCGCAGTTCCATCTGGTCTACCAGCCGCAACTGCGCCTGAACGACAACCGCATCGTCGGTGTCGAAGCACTGGTGCGCTGGACTCATCCCGAGCTCGGCCCGGTGGCGCCCCCGCGCTTCATCCCGATACTCGAGGAGCTGGGGCTGATCAACCTGCTGGGCGAGTGGATCCTGCGCACCGCCTGCCGGCAGCTGCGCCGCTGGCAGGACGCCGGCATCCGCCTGCAGATGAGCATCAACCTGTCGCCGCGCCAGTTCCAGGACAGCAACCTGTCGGCCATCCTCGAACAGTGCGTGGACGAGGCCGGCATCCGTCCTCGCGACCTCAAGCTGGAGATCACCGAGAGCACCGCCATGCAGGATCCGCAGGCTACCGTCGAGCAGCTGCGCCAGTGGCGCGAGCGCGGCTTCCAGATCGCCATCGACGACTTCGGCATCGGCTACTCCTCGCTGGAGTATCTGCTGCGCTTTCCGCTGGACGCGATCAAGGTCGACCGCGCCTTCATCAAGGACATCGTCGAGTCGCCCAGCGACCGGGCGATCGTCCGCGCGGTCACCGTCATGGCGCAGAGCATGGGCCTGACCACCATCGCCGAGGGCATCGAAACCCAGCGCCAGCAGGACTACCTGGATGCCATCGGCATCAGCCAGATCCAGGGCTATCTGGTCGGCAAGCCGATGCCCGCCGAGGAACTGCAACGCTTCTACCTCGAACGCCTGACGGACCGGGAGCAGGCTGCGCCCGCGCATCCGCCGCTCGGCAGGGCCGCCCCATGAAACAGCCCGCCGCCCAATCCGTCCCCAGGCCGGCCGATTGCCGGCGCGGCCCCCGGCATGGGAAGCCGCCTGCTCGCACCCGATCCTTGTCAGCCGAGGTAAGCGCATGAATCCGACGCACTACAGCCCGGCGCAGCGGATGCACATCAATGACCTGGAAATCGCCCGGCGCAAGGAACTGTTCGGCTTCACCGCCAGGGACGCCGAACTGCTGGCCGCCTGCCGGCCCTGCATCGCCGCGCGGACCGACGAGCTGGTGGGGCGCTTCTTCAGCCTGCAGACCGAGATCGCGGAGGTCGCCGAGATCATCGGCGATGCCGACACCCTCAGGCGCCTGCGCGGCGAACTGAGCCGCTACGTCAGCGACCTGTTCTCCGGCGACTACGGCGCGGCGTACGTCAACGACCGCCTGCACATCGGCATGATCCACAAGCGCCTGGCGATCGAACCCAAGCACTTCCTGGCGGCGATGCACCTGCTCAAGCATCTGCTGCTCGAGGTCCTCGACACCCACCTGGGCGCCGGCCCCCTGCGCGAGGCCACCCGCCAGGCGCTGGACAAGCTGTTCCACTTCGACACCGGCCTGGTCTTCGACACCTACATCCACAGCCTGCTGGCCGAGGTCGAGGCAGCCAGGAACGAGGCCATTCGCCACGCGCTGTCGCTGGAGGAGCAGATCGCCGAGCGCACCCGCGAGCTGGAGGAACTGTCCCGCCAGGACTCGCTGACCGGCCTGTACAACCAGCGGTTCCTCATGGAGAGCCTGGGCAACGAGCTGCCACGCGCGCAGCGCGCGGGCAAGCCGCTGTCGCTGCTGTACTTCGACGTCGACAACTTCAAGCAGATCAACGACAGTGCCGGCCACCTGGCCGGCGATGCGGTCCTGTGCACCATCGGCACGATCCTGCTCGAGGAAAGCCGCACCTACGACATCTGCTGCCGTTACGGTGGCGACGAATTCTGCGTGGTGCTGCCCGACTGCACCGTGCAGGGCGCCAGCCGCTTCGCCGAGCGGCTGCTGCGACGGCTGGCAGACAGCGCCCATGCGCCCCACCTGAGCATCGGCATCGTGCAGAACGGCCCGGAGCACTGGCTGGACGCCCTGGAGCTGATCCACCGGGCCGATCAGCTGATGTATGCGGCCAAGCGCAGCGGCGGCGGCATCCTGCTCGGCGATGCGCTGACGGCCGGCGCAGCCAGCCCGACGCCCCGCGGCTGAGCCGTACCGCACCTCAGGCCGCCAGCGCGGCCCTCAGGCGGGCCACGGCCTGGCTGTGCAGCTGGCAGACCCGCGACTCGCTGACACCGAGCACCGCGCCGATTTCCTTGAGGTTGAGGTCTTCCTGGTAATAAAGGGTGAGCAGCAGCTTCTCCCGCTCGGGCAGGCGCTCGATGGCCTTGACCAGATCCGCGCGGCGGCGCCCCTCGAGCAGTTCGGCCAGGGGCGTGGCATGCGCTCCCGCCGAGAGGCTGTCGCCCTCCTCCTCCGGCAGCTCGTCGAGAGCGACCAGCTGACTGCCGTTGGCGTCCATCAGCAGGTGATGGAACTCCTCGAGACTGACATCGAGGGCGGCGGCGATCTCGCGATCCTCGGGCGGGCGACCGAGCTGCTGCTCGAGGCGGCGAATGGTCTCGTCGAGCAGCCGCGTATTGCGCCGCACGCTGCGCGGCACCCAGTCGCGGCTGCGCAGCTCGTCGAGCATCGCACCGCGGATGCGCTGGCTGGCGAAGGTGGCAAAGCTGGCGCCCTGGCCGGCATCGAAGCGATTCACCGCATCGAGCAGACCGATCATCCCGGCCTGGATCAGGTCGTCCAGCTCGACGCTGGCCGGCAGGCGCACCTGCAGGCTGAGCGCCTGCCGGCGCACCAGCGGCAGATGCTCGTCGAAGAGGTCACGCTGCCTGATCTTGCCTTGTGCGTTGTACATCCGTCTGCCTCTGCGCCAGTCCGAGCGATTCGGCCGGTGGTCCGCACCGCGCGGCGGACGACTGCCGATGACGTGCCGGCGCTCCCCACGAGCGGCTCCGACAATCCACGTTCCATTGTTACCGCAGCGCGGGCCGGGCCAATCGCGGAATAGTCGATCTCCAGCGCGACTATTCCACGATTTGCCGGCGACAGAAAATTGACCGGCGTCAGCGCCAGCAATGTGACGCACGTCACATAATCGGGCTGTGTCAGCCACCGTGATCGAGTACATGAACATCCGCACTTCCAGCTCCCGCGAATACACCCTCAGCCCGGACGACTTCCTGATTTCGAGGACCGATCTGACCGGCAAGATCACCTACGCCAACCCGGCGTTCATCGAAGTCAGCGGGTTTGCCTGGGACGAGCTGCATGGCGCCCCGCACAACATCGTCAGGCACCCGGACATGCCACGCGAGGCATTCGACAACCTGTGGTCGACGGTCAAGGCCGGCCGCGCCTGGAACGGGCTGGTGAAGAACCGCCGCAAGAACGGCGAGTTCTACTGGGTACAGGCGCACGTCACCCCCTATTTCGAGGCAGGCCAGCTGGTCGGCTATGCCTCGGTGCGCACCCGCGCCGAGCCGCAGGCCATCGCCCTGGCCAACCGCGTGTACGAGGCGCTCGCCAGCGGCTGCGCACACGGCTACCGGCTGGTCGACGGCGAGCTGCGCCGCAGCGGCCTGGCCGGTCTGCTCGGGCGGATCAATCCGGCCTCCCTGGGCTTCGGCAGCGCGGCGACCAGCGCTCTGGTAGCCGTGCTGCTGCCGGCCTGCTACTGGCTGGGGCGGAGCAGCGGCATGACGGATGTCCCCGTGCCGGGCCTCGACCTGGCGCTGCTCGCCGGCGGCACCGCACTGCCCTGCCTGCTCGGCCGGCGCACGGTGCGCGCCAGCCTGGCGCCGCTGGAGGCAGCCAAGCGCTTCAACTCGCAGATCGCCGCCGGCAACCTCAGCGCCTGCCTGCCCGATCTCGGCCGCGGCGAGCTGGCCCAGCTGGGGCCGCTGATGGACATCATGCGCAAGAGCCTGTCGAGCATCGCCCTCGACGTGAACCGCAGCATGCACAGCGTCGCCGAGGACGCGGCGAACATCGCCCAGAGCAACCACGCCCTGGCTGCGCGCACCGAGGAGCAGGCCGCCTCGCTGCAGGAGACCGCGGCGAGCATGGAGCAGATCACCGCCACCGTGGAGCAGAACGCCGGCAACGCCCGCCACGCCAACCAGCTCGCCGAGCAGGCCTCCGGCTCGGTGCGCGAGAGCGGCGAGGTGATGCACCGGATGGTCAGCAAGATGGAGTCGATCGCCGCCACTTCGCGGCAGATGAGCGAGATCATCGCGCTGATCGACGCCATCGCCTTCCAGACCAACATCCTCGCCCTGAACGCCTCGGTGGAGGCGGCGCGAGCCGGCGAGCAGGGCCGCGGCTTCGCCGTGGTGGCCAGCGAGGTGCGTCTGCTGGCCGGCCGCACGGCCGCGGCGGCCAAGGAGATCCATGAGCTGATCGCCAATTCGAGCCAGGAGATCGACGATGGCGTCGGCCTGGTCAGGGCCAGCGAGCAGGCGATCGACGAGGTCATCGAGTCGGTGACCCGGGTCAGCGACATCATGGCGGAGATTTCCAGCGCCTCGGCCGAGCAGAGCGCGGGGATTGCCCAGATCGGTCAGGCCATCGTCCAGCTCGACGGCGTGACCCAGAAGAACGCCGGCATGGTCCAGCACGCCCGGCATGTGTCGCACGACCTCAACGAGCAGGTGCGCGGGCTGGCGCAGGCGATCTCCATCCTGCAGATCGGCCAGCGCGAACGCCTGCAGCCGGATGCCGCCACGCCCGCCAGGGCGCCGGCGGCCGGCGGCAATCCGCCGCGGCCGCAACGCCAGCGTGCGGTGGAAGCCGAGGAGGCCTGGGAAGCCTTCTGAGCCGACGCCGGGCTCAGCGGTACTCCACCAGCAACTGCAGGTCGCTGACCCGCTGCGGCCGGGCACCCTCGTCGAGACGGAAGCACAGCTGCAGCGGCTGGCCGGCGTCGAGTCCGCTCAGGGTGCGGCTGCGGCCGCGGCTGCCGGGCAGCGCCAGGCACTGCTGCGGGTGACACAGCCAGGCGCGCAGCGGCGCGCCGGCCGCCACGCCGAACTGCCAGCCCAGGCTGGCCAGGCGCCGCCCGGCCGCCAGGGCCGGCGGCGGCATCGGCTGCGAACAGACCCGCTGGTCGCTGCGCGCCACCAGCAGGGCCGGCGCCCTGCCCTGCCAGCTGCCGGGAGCGCCATCGGCGCTCGCCAGGCCCGCCCCGAACAGCAGGGCGAACGCCAGGGCGCGCCTCAGCACGCATCCCCCGCCTGCTCGGGCAGCAGCAGCAATTGCATGTCGAGATAGGCCGCCGCAGCCTGCTGCAGGTTGCGCAGCAGGCCGGCGTGGCTGGCGATGCCGCCATGCAGGACCAGCAGGCGCTGCGGCCCGCCCTGTTCGCGCAGGCGCCGCAGGGTGCGAAAGGAGCGCCGGAAGCCGTCGGCGTCGTCCTCGACCCACAGTGCCCAGCGCGGCTGCTGGCTGGCCAGCACGTCGAGATGCGGACTGTCCGCCTCCAGCGCCACCACCTTCCAGCGCGCCGGATCGCCGACCCAGCGGTGGCCGTTGACCTGCCAGCGCGTCAGGCACTCCAGCACGCGGCGACCCTGTGCACTGCGCGGACCGGGCAGACCGATCACCAGCAGGGTGGCCGGCTCGGCCTCGGGCCGTGGTGGCGCCTGCGGCGCGGGCGCGGGAGCCGCGGTGGACGGCGCCTCGGCGCGGCCGAACTGCTCGGCCCAGCGGCGCAGGCCGGCGGCCTGGTCCCCTGCCGTCATCCGTGCACGCCGGCGCTGCCGGCCACCTGGCGCAGCGTGTCACGCGCGGCCAGCAGGTGCAGCAGGGCATCCAGCTGCTGCTGGGTGCTGCGCTGGCGGCGGCCGCCGGTGAGGCTGAGCAGCTGGGCGCGCACGTCCATCGCCCAGTCGCCCTCGGCCTGCTCCAGGTGGCTGGCCGTGGCGGCCAGGCCGGCGGCGAGGAACAGGCGCAGCTCGGCCTGCAGGCTGCCGGACAGGCTGTCCAGGCTGAGCCAGGCGCGGCCGGTCAGGCTCGGCAGGTCGTCGCACTGCAGCTGGCGCAGCAGCAGCTGCTGCTGCTGTTGCCGCAGGCCCTGCTCGCCGGGTTGGGCGCTGCTGGCCAGCCAGAAGCGCTGCAGCGGCGGACGCGCGCCGTCGGGATCATGCAGCTGACCGAACCAGGCCTGCAGCGGCCAGGCGCCGCTGTGCTGGCCACGCTCGCGGCCGGCGTCGAGGCCGACGTCGAGCAGCGCCAGGTCGAGCTGCATGGCGTGGCCGCGATGGCGGCAGCTCAGGCCGGCCTGCGGCATGGCGATCTCGGCCAGGGTCTGCAGGGCATAGCGCTCGCCCAGATAGTCGACCCGGCTGTTGCCCTTGGCGGCGGCCAGCCAGGTGCTGCCCTGCGCGGCCAGGGCGCGCAGGGTGACGCCGTCGGGGGCGCCGGCCAGCAGGTGGTCGGCCTGCGGCCACTGCTGCGCGGCCCACTCCAGGCGTGCGCTGGCGCCGGCCGGCAACTGGTGGGCCAGCCACGGGCGGGCCTGCAGGCGACCGGCTGCAGAGAAGGTCAGCAGCGGCATCTGCCAGGTCTGCCCGGGCAGCGCGCCGGCGCGGCCCCACAGCAGCAGGCCGGCGTCCGCCACCGGGCAGGCGGCGAGCAGCTCGGCGAGGCGCTCGCCCTGCAGGCTGCGCGGCAGCGCGGCGAGCTGCCAGGCCGCTTCGAGCAGGCCGAAGCCCTCCACCTCGCGGCGCAGGCCGTCGAGCGCCGCGGCCATCGCCCGGCCATGGCCGAGCAGGCCGCGCGACAGCGCTTCCAGACGCTGCGCGGGCGCCGCCGCCGGGGTGGTCGGCGCCACGAACGGCGAATCCTGGCTGGCCGCCAGCGCCTGGCGGACCAGCGCCACGGCCTCGGCCGGGTGCAGGTCCTCGGGCACCTGCTGGCCGCAGGACAGGTAGTGCAGGCGCAGGTTGTGGCGGATCAGGATGTCCAGCACCGGCCCGAGGCGCGCGGCCTCGTCGCTCTTGGTGACGATGCAGTCGTCGAGGCGCGAACCGGCCGCGCAGGCGGCGCGCTGGTAGGTGGAAACCACCTCCTCGAGGGTGTCGCCGTGGCTGGCGGCATTGAGCAGCAGCATCAGGCGCACCGCATGGCCGGCGCCGCCGAGCTGGGCGATCTGGCCGATCAGGCGCTGGTCGCGCTGGCTCATGCCGATGGTGTCGATGATCACCAGGCGCTTGTCGGCCAGTTGCGCCAGCACCGCGTCCAGCGCCGCCTCGGCGGGCAGCGCCTGGACCTCGACGCCGAGCAGGCGGCCGTAGATGCGCAGCTGCTCGTGGGCGCCGATCCGGTAGCTGTCGGTGCTGAGCAGGGCGACCTGGCCGCTGCCGTGGCGCATCACGTAGCGCGCCGCCAGCTTGGCGGTGGTGGTGGTCTTGCCGACCCCGGTGGGGCCGACCAGCGCCAGCACGCCGCCCGTGTCGAGCAGGTCGTTCTCGTCGGCCGGCACCGGCAGGCGCGCGGCCAGCTGGCGCTCCAGCCAGGCGCGCACGGCCGGGGCGTCGGCGCCGCAGTCGTTGAGTTCGGCGGGCAGCGCGGCGAGGATCTCGTCGCCCAGCTGGGCGCCGAAGCCGGCCAGCAGCAGGCGCTGACGCAGGCGCCCGGCGGTGCTGTCGGGCGCTGCGACCGGCGCCGTGCGGCGATCGAGCAGCGCGCGCATGTCGGCCATCTCGTCGAGCAGGCGCGCACCGAGCGCGGCGAAGTCCAGCGCGGCGGCGGGCGGCGCGCTCGGCGCAGGCGCAGCGCTGTCCTGCTGGGTGCGCTGGTAGGCGGCGGCGCGCTGGGCGGCGAAGCTCGGTGCCGGCTGGCGCGCCTCGACGACCACGGCCTGCGGGGCTGGCGCCGGCGCCACGGCCGGCGGCTGGACGGCCGGCGCCGGACGCGGCGCGGCGGCGCCCGGCGCGGCGGCGCCCGGCTCGGGCACCAGGCGCTGGTGCTCGTCGTCGGCCATGGCGAGGATCTCCACGCCCTCGGCGGTGGTGCGGTTGGACAGGATCAGGGCATCCTCGCCGAGGGCTGCGCGCACCTGGCGCATCGCCTCGCGGCTGTTGGCACCGACAAAACGTCTGACACTCATTTAATTGTTGCCTCCGATCAGGCTGGTCACGCGCAGCATGCGGTCATCGGGAATCTCGGCCAGCGACATCACCACCAGGTGGCGCAGGCGGCGGCGCAGGAAGCGCGCCAGCAGCGCGCGCAGGCGGTGCTGGACCACCAGCACCGGCGCGTCGCCGTTGGCTTCCTGGCGGTTGAGGGCGTTCTCGGCCAGCTGCATCAGGTTGCCGGCCAGGCCCGGCTCCAGCGCGCCGCCGTTGTTCAGGGCCTGGGCCAGCACCTGCTCGAGGCCGGCGTCGAGGCCGATCACGCGCAGCTCGCCCTGGCCCCCGAAGCACTGCTGGGTGATCGCCCGACCGAGGGCCACGCGCACCACGGCGACCAGATCCTGGGCGTCGCCCTGCGCGCCGGCATGTTCGGCGAGGGTGTCGAGGATGGTGCGCAGGTCGCGGATCGACACCTCCTCTTCCAGCAGGCTCTGCAGGATGCGCTGCAGGGTGGTGAGGCTGAGCGCCTTGGGCACCACCTCCTCGACCAGCGCCTTGTTGTCCTCGCCGAGGCGGTCGAGCAGCAGCTGGACTTCCTGGCGGCCGAGCAGGTCGCTGGCGTGGCGATGCAGCAGGTGGTTGAGATGGGTGGCGGCCACGGTGCTGGCGTCGACCACGGTGTAGCCGTAGACCTGCGCCAGCTCGCGCTGGGACAGGTCGATCCACACCGCCGGCAGCCCGAAGGCCGGGTCGGTGGTGGCCTGGCCTTCCAGCTTGCCGGAGACCTGGCCGGGATCGATGGCCAGCCACTTGCCGGGCTGCAGCTCGGCGCGGCCGATCTCCACGCCCTTGAGGCGAATCACGTAGGTATTCGGGCCCAGCTCCAGGTTGTCGCGGATGTGCACCACCGGCGGCAGGAAACCGACCTCCTGGGCGAACTTCTTGCGCACGCCCTTGATGCGGCCGAGCAGCTCGCCCTGCTGACGGTGGTCGACCAGCGGGATCAGCCGGTGGCCGACCTCGAGGCCCAGGGTGTCGACCAGCTGCACGTCGTCCCAGCTGGCTTCCGGGGTCTCGGCGGGCGGCGGCAGCTCGGGGTTCATCACCTTCTCCAGCTGCTGTTCCTCCTCGCGACGGCCCAGCCACCAGGCCAGACCGCCGAGCAGCGCGGTGAACAGCAGGAACACCAGGTTGGGCATGCCCGGCACCAGGCCGAGCAGGCCCATCACCCCGGCAGCCAGCCACAGCACCTTGGGATTGGCGAACAGCTGGCCGAGCATCTGCTGACCGACGTCCTGGTCGGTGTTGACCCGCGATACGGTCACGCCGGCGGCGGTGGAGATCACCAGCGCCGGGATCTGCGCCACCAGGCCGTCGCCGATGGTCAACAGGGTGTAGGTTTCCGCCGCCTGGGCGAACGGCAGGTCGTGCTGCAGCATACCGATCAGCAGGCCGCCGATGACGTTGACCGCCATGATCACCAGGCCGGCCACGGCGTCGCCGCGGACAAACTTGCTGGCACCATCCATCGAGCCGTAGAAGTCGGCTTCCTGGGACACCTCGCGGCGGCGCTGGCGCGCCTCCTCCTCGCCGATCAGGCCGGCGTTGAGGTCGGCGTCGATGGCCATCTGCTTGCCGGGCATCGAGTCGAGGGTGAAGCGCGCGCCGACCTCGGCGATGCGCCCGGCGCCCTTGGTGATGACCATGAAGTTGATGATCACCAGGATCAGGAACACCGCCAGGCCCACGGCGAAGTTGCCGCCGACCAGGAAGTGGCCGAACGCCTCGATCACCTTGCCCGCCGCGTCGCCGCCCTCGTGGCCGTGCATCAGCACCACCCGGGTCGAGGCGACGTTGAGCGACAGGCGCAGCAGCGTGGTGAACAGCAGGATCGCCGGGAAGGCGGCGAAGTCCAGCGGCTTCTGGGTGAACATGCTGACCAGCAGCACCATGATCGACAGGGCGATGTTGAAGGTGAAGAACAGGTCGAGGGCGAACGGCGGCAGCGGCAGGATCATCATCGACAGGATGAGGATGATCAGCAGCGGGCCGGCGAACAGCTTCATGTCGGCCTTGCCGGACAGGCCGGCGCGCCCCAGCATGGCGCTCAGTGCATTCATCGGGATTCCTCGTCATTGGCGGCGCGCGGCGGCGGGTCGGCCAGCTCGGCCGGTACCGGCAGGTCGTGCGGGGCCTGGGGCATTTCGCCGCCCTCCTCGCGCACGCGCTTGAGGCGGTAGGCCCAGGCCAGGACCTCGGCCACCGCGGTGTAGAGTTCGGCGGGGATCTCCTTGTCGAGATCCACGTGGCGGTACAGCGCGCGCGCCAGCGGCGGCGCCTCGAGCAGCGGCACGCCGTGCTCGGCGCCCAGTTCGCGGATGCGCGCGGCGACCAGTTCGGTGCCCTTGGCCACCACCCTGGGCGCGCCCATGCTGCCCTCCTGGTAGGCCAGGGCCACCGCATAGTGGGTCGGGTTGGTGACGATCACGTCGGCGGTCGGCACCTTGCTCATCATCCTGCGCCGCGCCACCGCCTGCTGCTGGGCGCGGATGCGGCCCTTGACGTGCGGGTCGCCTTCCGACTCCTTGTGCTCCTGACGCAGGTCTTCCTTGCTCATGCGCAGCTTCTTCGCATGGCTCCACAGCTGGTAGGGCACGTCGATGCCGATCACCACGATCAGGGTCGCCACGATCACCGCGCAGGCCCAGGCCGCCAGCTGCAGCGCATTGGCCAGCGCCTGCGGCAGCGGCTGGGTCATCAGCGCCATCATCTCGCCGACATGGCTGGAGATGAACTGCACCGCCACCACGCCGACCAGCAGCGACTTGGCGATCGCCTTGCCCAGCTCGGCCAGGGCGTGGGTGGAGAACAGCCGCTTGAGGCCCTTGAGCGGGTTGAGGCGGGAGAACTGCGGGGCCAGCGACTTGGCCGACAGCAGCCAGCCGCCGAGCAGCATCGGCGCCACCAGGGCGATCAGCAGCAGCAGAATCAGCAGCGGCAGCAGCGCCAGCAGGCTGCGCTGGGCCAGGCTCCAGAAGTGGGCGACCATCACCGCCGGGTCGAAGGCGACGCTGCGCTCGAACAGGAACGACTGCTCCACCACCAGGCCGAGCTGGGCGTACAGCGTGCTGCCCATCGCCCACAGGCCACCCACCCCGCCGGCCAGCAGCAGGAAGGTGCTCAGTTCGCGGGAACGGGCGACCTGCCCCTCTTCGCGCGCCTTCTCCAGGCGCCGGGGTGTCGCCGCTTCTGTCTTGTCGTCCTGATCGCTGTCGTCAGCCATGGCCTTGTGCGCGCCTGCGGCGACTCAATACGGGCAAAGGGACATTGTGCGGCCGCGGGTGCCGCGGCAATCGGCGAAACAGAGCGGAAATTTCCCGGCTTATCCGGCGCGGCAGGCGCAGGCAGGCACCGGATGCCCTGGCGGGCCCCGGTGCGGCCGGGCGGCGCCTGGCCGCTACAGCTGGCGCATCAGCTGGTCGATGCAGTCGACCACCTGCATGCTGGCATCCTCCATCCGCTCCAGCGCCTCGCGCATCGCCACCGTGTCGCCCGCCTGGCCGGCCTGCAGGGCCCGCAGCCCGGCCTCGTGCACTTCGCGGTGCGGCGCATCGAGCGCCTGGAAGCTGTGCAGCTGGGCGTAGTGCCTGGCGCCATAGCCCTGGAAGTACCATTTGCCCAGGCGGCATTCGCTATGGCAGGTCAGGTGGGCAGCGAACTCGGCATTGTGGATGTGCCGGTAGACCTGGTTCTTCCACACCGCATGGTCGAGCTTGGTGGCATTGAGGAAGGACGTGGTGGTGGTCTGGCGGATGATGCCCTGCAGATGCTCGGAACGCTCGATCATCGTGCCGACAACCTCGTTGATCTGCACCGAGGAGGCGGACACTTCGGTGGCGCTGTCCTGGGTCAGCAGCACGGCGGCGCGGATGCTGGCGATCTCGCCGACGATCTCCTGCACCAGCTCGTCGATCTGCGCGCTGGCCACGGCGGCGCGCTGCGCCAGCTGGCGCACCTCGCCCGCCACCACGGCGAAGCCGCGTCCGGCCTCGCCGGCCCGCGCCGCCTCGATGGCGGCATTGAGCGCCAGCAGATTGGTCTGGTCGGTGATCTTCTGGATGTTCTCCACCAGCCCCTTGATGCCTCCGGCCGCCTGGTCGAGCACCTCGGCGCTGCGGGCACTGCTGTCGGCATGTTCGCTGATGCGCCGGGAACGGCTGTCCAGGGCGCCGACCGCAGTGCGCGCATCGCTGAAAACGTCGTCCAGCAGCTCCAGCTCCCTGCGCTCCTCGACCAGGGCCTCGGCGCGCTCGGCGATGCTCTGGCGCACCACCTCGAGCATGCCGTTGCCCCTCAGGTGGCTGGCATACACATGGCTCAGGCCATCCTTGGCCTGATCGGCGGCCTGCAGCTGCTGCTCCAGCTGCTGCAGCTCGTCCAGCAGTTTCCTGGCCTGTTGCTCCGCCGCTTCACGCTCGGCGGCCTGTTTCCGGCTGGCGAATATCATCACCGTATCCCTGCAGTCGCCTGCGCGCTATCGAAGTTGTCAGAAGCCCAGCTGGTCGAGCAGGTCGTCGACCTGATCCTGGTTGACCACCGCATCGCCAGCGGTCGGCTTGATCTGCGGACCATTGAGCAGGTTCTTCTTCTTTTCCGGCTCCCATTCGCTCTCGGCCAGGCGCTTGAGGATGATCGCCTCGCTGCCGTCCGGCACACTCTCGATCAGCACCTGGATCAACTGGTGCTCGATCTCGCGGATCACCTCGTTCATCTTCTTGATGACCTGTCCGGTGAGATCCTGGAAATCCTGCGCCATGAGGATCTCCATCAGTTCACGCTGGGTCGCCTGGGTCTGGCGCGGCACGTCGGCCAGGTAGGCACGGGTGTCCCTGACCAGCTCGCGGGCCTCTTCCAGTTCGACCGGATTGGCGAACCAGGCATCCCAGCGCTGCTCCAGGGCGCCGGCGCCCTTGGCCAGCTCATCCTGCAGCGGCTGCGCGCGATCGATGGCATTGAGCGCCCGCTCGGCGGCCTGCTCGGTCATCGACGCCACGTAGGTCAGGCGATCGCGGGCATCGGGAATCGCCTCGGCGGCCTTCTCGATCTCCTTGTCCAGGCCCAGCTCGCGCATGCTGTCGCGCAGCATGCGGGTCAGTTGACCGATGCGCTGGATCAGGTCATCGGGCGCCACGTCCCAGTTGCCAGCTGCGTGCTGTTCATCAACGCTCATGAGCCGTCTCCTCCGGGCCGGTTATTTGCCCAGTTTCTCGAAAATCTTGTTGAGCTTCTCTTCAAGGATCGCGGCGGTGAACGGCTTGACCACATAGCCGTTGGCACCGGCCTGGGCGGCCGCGATGATGTTTTCCTTCTTCGCCTCGGCGGTGACCATCAGCACCGGCAGGTGCTTGAGGCTTTCGTCGGCGCGGATCTGCTTGAGCATGTCCAGACCATCGAGGTTGGGCATGTTCCAGTCGGAAACCACGAACTCGAACTTGCCCGAGCGCAGCTTGTTGAGGGCATCCTGGCCGTCCTCGGCTTCTTCCACATTGTTGAAGCCCAGCTCCTTGAGCAGACTGCGCACGATCCGGCGCATGGTCGGGAAATCGTCCACTACCAGCATGCTCATGTTCTTGTCGGCCATTTGTATCCTCTCGATCTCATGGCTGGTGAATGATCGGCAGCCGAGAGCTGCCACTGCGGGCGCTTGACGCCCTCTTTGTCGCCCGGTTAGCGGGCATTCCGACTCAGAACGACTCCCATTGCTCCTCGGCGCTCGCCACGGCGCGCTTGCGCGAGGGCTCGGCCGCGATCGGGGCCGCCTGCCGGCCCGGCAGGTCGCGCGGCTCGGCACCCCTGCCGCGCGTAACGGCCGCCTGGCGAGACCGCTCGCCGGACAGGCGGAACACTTCCACCGCGCGCTCCAGCGCGTGCGCCTGGTCCGCCAGCGACTCGGAGGCGGCGGACGCCTCCTGCACCAGCGCGGCGTTCTGCTGGGTCACCTCGTCCATCTGCGAGATGGCGGTGTTGATCTGGGCAATGCCCGCGCTCTGCTCCTGGGAGGCAGCGGAAATCTCGTCGATGATGTCGGTGACGCGGCGTACCGCATTGACCACATCGCCGATGGTCTTGCCAGCCTGGTCGACCAGCGCCGAACCGTCGCGCACGCGGCGCGAGGAGTCTTCGATGAGCGCCTTGATCTCGCGCGCGGCGTCGGCGCAGCGCCCCGCCAGGTTGCGCACCTCGCCGGCCACCACGGCAAAGCCGCGGCCCTGCTCGCCGGCGCGCGCCGCCTCCACCGAGGCGTTCAGTGCGAGGATGTTGGTCTGGAAGGCGATGGAGTCGATCACGCCGATGATGTTGGAGATCTGCCGCGAGCTTTCGTTGATTTCCTGCATGGTCGAGACCACCCGGCCGACCACTTCGCGCCCCTCGCCGGCGGCACTCGAGGCATCGCTGGCCAGGCTGCTGGCTTGACGGGCATTGTCGGCGTTCTGCTTCACCGTGGCGGTCAGCTGCTCCATGCTCGCGGCGGTTTCCTCCAGCGAAGCGGCCTGCTGCTCGGTGCGCGAGGACAGGTCGGCGTTGCCGCCGGCGATCTGCTGGGCACCGACCAGGATGGAGCCGCTGCCGTCGCGCACGCTGGCGACGATCCGCGACAGGCTGTCCTGCATCTCGCGCATGGCGGCCAGCAGCTGGCCCACCTCGTTCGTCGAGGTGACCTTGATCGGCCGCGACAGGTCCGCCTTGGCCAGACGCTGCAGATGGTCTACGGCCTCGGCCAGCGGCTGGACGATCACCCGCTGCAGACCGAAGCGCACGGCGGCCAGGGTTGCCAGGGCGACGCCGAGCAGGACCAGCGCGATCATGCTGAACAACCGGTGCATGCTCTGGTAGTCCGCGAGCAGGCGGTCCATCTTCTCGGCACTGTGGTTGAGATAGAGCCGCAAGGCATCTTCGTACGCGCTGACCAAGGGCAGCTGCTGCTCGCCGAGCTTGGCATAGGCGTCGAGATCGCCAGCCTCGAGCGCCTGGATCTGCTGATCGAGGACATCCAGCAACGGCGCGAAAGCGGCTGCCAGCGCGTCGACCAGCGGCTTCTCCGGCATCCCCTCGGGCACCTCGCGGTAAGCCTCGTACATTTCACGCGCACTGCCCGAACTGACACGCATGGACTGCAGCTTGACGCCCTTATCGCCTTCGCTGGTGAAGCGATTGCCCCGCAGGGCCTCGCGGTAGGCATCGGCGTTGACGATTATCTTCAGGCGCTCGATATTCGCCTGGTTGACCAGGTCGACCTGACGCACCGCCACCCGATCGATCTCCAGCACGGAGCTCAGCCCTTTCTCACCCCCGAGGTAGCCCAGCGCGCCCATTACGAACAGAAGTACGGCGAAGAGCACCAGTGTGGCGGTGAGAGCGCTCTTGATACTCAGGCGACCGATCAATTTCCCCATGGCAGATGCACCTTATTATTATAAAAATGCGTCAAACGCGCTGCGCCCGCCCGGAAGCAGCGACCTGACTGAGAATCCGCTCGGCCATGTGATCGAGCGAAACCACCTCGCAGGCACCGCCCAGGGCGATGCCCTCGCGCGGCATGCCGAACACCACGCAACTGGCCTCGTCCTGGGCGAAGGTGAAGGCCCCGGCCTGGCGCATCTCCAGCAGGCCACGGGCACCATCACGGCCCATGCCGGTGAGCAGCACGCCGATGGCGTTGCGCCCGGCGCTTTCCGCCGCGGAGCGGAACAGCACGTCCACCGAGGGACGGTGACGGTTCACCGGCAGGCCGTCATCGAGGCGGGCGACGTAGTTGGCGCCGCTGCGCACCAGCTTGAGGTGCGCGGTACCGGGGGCGATGTAGGCATGCCCGGGCAGGATACGCTCGCCGTCCTCGGCCTCCTTGACCACGATGCTGCACAGGCGGTTGAGGCGCTCGGCGAACGATTTGGTGAAGCCACCGGGCATGTGCTGGGCGATCAGGATCGCCGGGCTGTTGGCCGGCAGCGGTTCGAGCACCGCGCGGATCGCCTCGGTGCCGCCGGTGGAGGCGCCGATGATCACCAGCTTCTCGCTGGAGATCAGCGGGGCCTTGAGCACCGCCGGGCGCGGGGCGCCGGACGCGGTCTGGCGCGGCCGCGAACGGGCGGCGGCGCGGATCTTGTCGGCGATCAGCTCGCTGTATTCGAGCATGCCGTGGCGGATGCCCATCTGCGGCTTGGCGATGAAGTCCAGCGCACCCAGTTCGAGGGCACGCAGGGTCACCTCGGAACCGGCCTGGGTCAGCGAGGACACCATCAGCACCGGCATCGGCCGCAGACGCATCAGGCGGTCGAGGAAGTCCAGACCGTCCATGCGCGGCATTTCCACGTCCAGAGTCAGCACGTCAGGGTTGTGTTGCTTGATCAGGTCACGCGCCACCAGCGGATCGGCGGCCACCGCCACCACTTCCATGTCCGGCTGCGAGTTGATGATCTCGCGCAGCAGGTCACGTATCAGCGCCGAGTCATCGACACACAGAACCTTGATCTTGGGGACACTCAAACTGCTCTCCTTCGCGTGTCGCGATTTTTCGCCCGGGCCCGCCCGCAGCAAGGACGGACCCGGGGGGTTCACGCTCATTATCAGAGCTTATCGGCAGATGCCGCTCAGCCTTTAGGCCCGGCGGCGTCACGCAGGGTGTAGACCGTCTGCCCGCGCAGCACGAAGTCGTCGCTGATGTAGGAGAAGTTTTCCGAATGGCCGGTGATCAGCAGGCCATCCGGCTTCAGGTAGGGCACGAAGTGCTTGAGGATCTTGGCCTGACTGGTCTTGTCGAAGTAGATCATGATGTTGCGGCAGAAGATCGCATCGAACGGCCCGCCGATCTTCCACTGCGCGTCATGCAGGTTGAGCTGGCTGAACTCGACCATGTTCATCAGCTCCTGGCGCACCCGCGCCAGGCCGATGCGCTCGCCGCTGCCACGCAGGAAGAAGCGGTGTGCCCGCTCCTCGCCCATCTCCAGCACCTGCTTGAGCGGATAGACACCGGTGCGCGCCTTGGCCAGGGCTTCGGTATCGATGTCGGTGGCGATCACCCGTGACTGGCTGGCCAGCTGCGGTCCGAGCGCCTCGATCAGGGTCATGGCGATCGAATACGGCTCCTCGCCGGTGGAGGCCGCCGCGCACCAGATGCGCACCGGCTCCCGGCGCCCGGCCACATGGGCGGCCAGCAGCGGGAAGTGGTGCGCCTCGCGGAAGAATGCCGTCAGGTTGGTGGTCAGCGCATTGGTGAAGGCCTCCCACTCCCGCGCGCCCGGCTGGCGCGCGAGGCGATCGAGGTATTCGCCGAAATGGCTCATGCCGTGCAGGCGCAGGCGCTTGGCCAGGCGGCTGTAGACCATCTCGCGCTTGTTGTCGGCCAGCACGATGCCGGCGCGATCGTAGATCAGCTGGCTGATGCGGCGGAAATCCGCATCGGTCATGACCAGATCGCGGCCAAAACCGCTGACGGCGGGCACTTCGACATTCATAGGACTGCTCAAGAGCTATTTCCTGCTGGTAATCAAAATTCGCTCCATTCCTCGACCGCAGGCGCCTCGCGGCGCGCTGGCGGCGTGGCTGCCGGCGCACCGGGCTGGACCGCCGCGGCGGCAGGCGAGGCCTTCGGCGCCGGACGGCGCGGAGCGCCTCCCGCCGCACGCTCCTGGCGCTCGCGCAGGCGGAACACGCCCATGGTGCGCAGGGCGTCCTCGAGATGGCTCTTGAGTTCGACCGACGCCTGCGCCGCTGTCTGCACCAGGCCGGCGTTGCGCTGGGTCACGTCATCCATCTGCGCCACCGCCTGGTTGACCTGGGCGATGCCGCTGCTCTGCTCGTCGGAGGCGGCGGCGATCTCGCCCATGATATCGTTGACCTTGGTCACCGCATCCACCACCCCCTCGATGCTCTGCTCGGCGCGCTGCACCAGCTGGGCGCCCGCGTCGATCTGCTGCGAGGAGCTGACGATCAGCCCGCGGATCTCCTTGGAGGCATCGGCCGAGCGGCTGGCCAGGTTGCGCACTTCGCTGGCCACCACGGCGAAGCCGCGGCCCTGCTCGCCGGCGCGCGCCGCCTCCACCGAGGCGTTCAGCGCGAGGATGTTGGTCTGGAAGGCGATCGAGTCGATGACGTTGATGATCTCGGTCATCTTGCGCGAGGTGGCGGTGATCTGGTCCATGGTGCCGACCACCTGGCCCATCACCTCGCCGCTGTCGCGCACCGTGGCGGCGGCATCGCTGGCCAGCTGGCTGGCGTGGCGGGCGTTGCCGGCGTTCTGCTGCACGGTGGCGGTCAGCTCCTCCATGCTCGCCGCGGTCTGCTGCAGCGAGGCGGCCTGCTGCTCGGTGCGCGAGGACAGCTCCTCGTTGCCATGGGCGATGTCGTCCACCGCCTCGGCCAGCGAATCGACGCTGCGGTTCACGTCGCGGGCAATGCGGGCCACGCTGTTGCGCACCGCGCCCTGGAAGCGGATCAGCTCGGCCATCTCGGCGATCTGGCAGTCGCCCAGGCGCGCCTCGAGATTGCCGGCGGCCAGCTGCGCCATGTAGTCGACCGAGCCCTGCAGGGCTCGGTGCACCGCGCGACCGGTGCGCACCATGCGGACGAGCAGGAACAGGCCGACCAGCGCCATGCCCGCCTCCTCGGCCAGATCGGCAGCCCCCGCGCCACTGATCAGCGCCTGCACCAGGTCGAAGCCGCTGTCGACCACCAGCACCAGGGCGGCGGCCATGATGCTCCACAGGCGGGCGCGCAGGGACGGCTGGCGCAGGTGCACCAGCCAGCCGCGCGGCCCGCGATGCACCAGGCGCCCGCGGTCGAGGCGCAGATGCCTGCCGCGCCCTTCGCGGATCTGCCGGTAGGCCTGGCCCGCCGCATCAACCTCGCCGGGACTCGGCTTCGAGCGCACCGAGGTGTAGCCCACCACCCGGCCGTCCTCGACGGTCGGCGTGACGTTGGCGCGTACCCAGTAGTGGTCGCCGTTCTTGCGGCGGTTCTTCACCAGACCGTTCCAGGAGTGCCCTTCCTGGATGGTCGACCACAGGTTGGCGAAGGCCTCCGGCGGCATGTCCGGGTGACGTACCAGGTTGTGGTTGGCGCCGTGCAGCTCCTCCCAGGAATAGCCGCTGACCTCGATGAAGCTCGGGTTGGCATAGGTGATCCGGCCCTGCAGATCGGTACGGGAAATCAGGAAGTGCTCATCCCGCAGCTCGTACTCGCGCTGGGTGACCGGCTGGTTGTTACGCATAACAGACTTGCTCCACGGCTGTGGCAGGCCGGCACGGGGCCGGCGTATTCATTGGCAGGCAGGGCGCGGTGGCGAAAGGCCACAGCGCTCTGCGGTAAATCGCGTCAGCAGACGTTCCATGCGACAACCTCCGTGTGTCGGTCGAACCCTTCAGAATTCGCTCCACTCCTCGACCGGCTCGGCGCTCTTGCGCCGCGCCGGCTGGCTGCTGGCCGCCGGGGCAGCGACCGGGGTCGCAGGCCGGCGCGCTCCGCTGGCAGGCTGGCGCGGCGCGGCAGGCGACTGGCCATCCAGGCGGAACACGCCGATGGTGCGCAGGGCGTCGGTCAGGTGCACCTCCAGCTCGACCGCGGCCTGCGCGGCGCGCTGCACCAGGCCGGCGTTGCGCTGGGTGACGTCGTCCATCTGAGCCACCGCCTGGTTGACCAGGCCGATGCCGCTGCTCTGCTCGGCCGAAGCGGCGGCGATCTCGCCCATGATGTCGTTGACCTTGGTCACCGCATCCACCACCCCCTCGATGCTCTGCTCGGCGCGCTGTACCAGCTGGGCGCCCTCGTCGATCTGCTGCGAGGAGCTGACGATCAGCCCGCGGATCTCCCGCGAGGCCTCCGCCGAGCGGCTGGCCAGGTTGCGTACCTCGCTGGCCACCACGGCGAAGCCGCGGCCCTGCTCGCCGGCGCGCGCCGCTTCCACCGAGGCGTTCAGCGCGAGGATGTTGGTCTGGAAGGCGATCGAGTCGATCACGTTGATGATCTCGGTCATCTTCCGCGAAGTGCTGGTGATCTGCCCCATGGTGCCGACCACCTGGCCCATCACCTCGCCGCTCTCGCGCACGGTGGTGGCGGCGTCGCTGGCCAACTGGCTGGCGTGACGGGCGTTGCCGGCGTTCTGCTGCACGGTGGCGGTCAGCTCCTCCATGCTCGCCGCGGTCTGCTGCAGCGAGGCGGCCTGCTGCTCGGTGCGCGCGGACAGCTCCTCGTTGCCACCGGCGATCTGTTCGACCGCAGTCGACAAGGCATTGACGCTGCCGCTGACGTCGAGCGAGATGCCGCGCATGCTCTTGCGCAGGGCGTCCTGGAAGCGCATCAGCTGGGCCAGCTCGTCGAGCCGGCTGCTGCGCAGGCGCACCTCGAGGTTGCCGGCGGCCAGTTGCGCCATGTAGTCGGAGGCGAACTCCAGGCCACGCAGCAGCGCCCGCCCGGTACTCAGGGTCATGGTCAGCAGCAGCACCCCGAGCAGCGCCATCACACCCTCGGCAAGCATCTCCGGTCCCGCCGCGCCGTCGAGGAACTTGGTCACCCCGGAGACGCTGTTGCCGATCACCATCAGCACCGCGATCAGGCGGATCAGCCACAGCCGGAAACGCAGCGAGGACGGCTGCAGACGTGCCAGCCAGCCGGCCGGGCCACGGCGCAGCAGGCGGCCGCGATCGAGCATGAACTGGCGGCCGCCGCCGTCGCGGATCTGCCGGTAGGCGTCGACGACCGAGTCGACCTCCTCGCGGCTCGCCTTGCGGCGGATCGAGGTGTAGCCCACCACCCGGCCGTCCTCGACGGTCGGCGTGACGTTGGCGCGCACCCAGTAGTGGTCGCCGTTCTTGCGACGGTTCTTCACCAGGCCGTTCCAGGAATGCCCTTCCTGGATGGTCGTCCACAGGTTGGCGAAGGCCGCCGGTGGCATGTCCGGATGGCGCACCAGGTTGTGATCGGCGCCGTTGAGCTCCTCCCAGCTATAGCCGCTGACCCGGATGAAGGTCGGGTTGGCATAGGTGATCCGCCCCTTGAGGTCGGTACGCGAGATCAGGAAGGTGTCATCCGCCAACTCGAATTCGCGCTGGGTGACCGGCTGGTTGTTGCGCATGCTGACTCTCCATGGATGTGAGTGGCTTCGGGGCGTTGCGACCGCTCTGCGGCGGTTCAGAAGGTCTGCCAGTCGTCCTCGTCCGCCGACCTGGCCGCGGGACGGCTGTCAGCGGTGCGGGCCAGTTCAGCCACCTCGCGCTCGGCGCTCTCGTACTGCTGCCGGGCCCACGACCGGGCCGGCGGGCGCGACGACGCCTGCGTCTCGACGATGCGGAACACCTCCACCGCCTCGCGCAGGCGCTGGGCTTCGCCGACCAGATCGCTGGCGGCACGCGCCGAGTCCTGCACCAGGCCGGCGTTCTGCTGGGTCACCTGGTCCATCTGGGTCACCGCCTGGTTGACCAGGCCGATGCCGTTGCTCTGCTCGGCGGAGGCGGCGGCGATCTCGTCCATGATGTCGGCGACCTTCTGCACCGCCTCGACGATCTCCTGCATGGCGTTGCCGGCCTGGCTGACCAGGTTGCTGCCGGTCTCGACCCGCGCCACCGACTCGCCGATCAGGGTGCGGATGTCCTTGGCCGCGTCGGCGCTGCGGCTGGCCAGGCTGCGCACCTCGCCGGCCACCACGGCGAAGCCGCGGCCCTGCTCGCCGGCGCGCGCCGCTTCCACCGAGGCGTTCAGCGCGAGGATGTTGGTCTGGAAGGCGATCGAGTCGATCAGCTTGATGATCTCGGCGACCCGGTGCGAGCTGCTGCTGATCTGCCCCATGGTGCTGACCACCTCCTCGACCACCTCGCCACCGCGCTGCGCGGCCTGCGCGGCGGTGGCCGCCAGTTGGCTGGCCTGGCGCGCGTTGTCGGCGTTCTGGCCGACGGTGGCGGTCAGCTGCTCCATGCTGGAGGCGGTATTCTCCAGCGAGGCGGCCTGATCGATGGTCCGCGAGGACAGGTTGCGGTTGCCCTCGGCGATGTCCTGGGCGCCCTCGTGGATCAGCTGGCTGCTGTGGCGCACAGTGCCCACGGTGGCGGTCAGACGCTGCTGGATATGCGCCAGCGAGGCGAACAGCTGGCCGATCTCGTTGCTGCTGCCCGCCTCGATCGGCTCGGCCAGGTTGCCGGCGGCGATCTGCTCGCAGTGGCCGACCACCCGCTGCAGCGGGCGGATCACGTTGCGGCCGACGCCCCACACCACGGCGAAGATGCTGGCCACCGAGAGCAGCAGGACCAGGACGATCAGCCAGCGGACGGCGCCGGCGAACTCGGCGAAGGCCTGCTGCTGCGCGCCGGCCTGCGGCACGGCGGCGATGCTCTGTTCGGCGAATCCCAGGCTGTACCAGCCGAGCGCGCTGAGGGCGCAGACCAGCGTGGCGAACAGGCCCAGGACCAGGTTCCAGCTCAACCGCACGGTCATGTTGTTCAGTAGCTTCACCTTGCTCTCCTTGTGCAGCGACCCGCCACCGGCGACGGGCCGCGCTCTCGATGCTTCAGGCCCAGGCGGTTTCGCCGCGCGCCGTTGCCGGCTGCAGCTCGAACGGCTCGCCAGCGGCAGACTCGTTCACCCGCGAGCGCGGTGCGGCGTCGCCACCGCCGATGACGAAGCGCACCACATGCTCGCTCAGCCGCGCGCTCTGCTTGCTCAGGCGCTGCGCGGCCAGCGCACTGTCCTGCACCATGCCGGCGTTGCGCTGGGTCATCTGGTCCATCTGCGCCACCGCCACGTTGACCTGCTCGATGCCACTGCTCTGCTCCGCAGAGGCCGAGGAGATCTCGCTGATCAGGATGTTCAGCCGGCCGATGTCGGCGACCATGTTGCGGATGACCTCGCCGGTCTGGCGTACCCGCTCGTTGCCGGTGCGCACCTGGCCCCCGGCGCTGTCGATCAGCCCCTTGATCTCGTGGGCCGCCTCGGCCGAGCGACTGGCCAGCTTGCGCACTTCGCCGGCCACCACGGCGAAGCCGCGGCCCTGCTCGCCGGCGCGCGCCGCTTCCACCGAGGCATTGAGGGCGAGGATGTTGGTCTGGAAGGCGATCGCGTCGATGGTGTCGACGATGCTGGACATCTGGCTGGCGCTGGCCTGGATCGCGCTCATGGCGTCGACCACCTGCTCCATGGCGCTGCCGCCCTTGTGCGCGTTGTCGGCGCAGTTGGCCGCCAGACGCCGCGCCTGGTCGGCGTTCTCGGCGTTCTGCCGCACGGTGGAGGTGAGCTGCTCCATGGTCGAGGCGGTTTCCGCCAGGGCGGCGGCCTGCTGCTCGGTACGCGCCGCCAGTTCGGCGTTGCCGTAGCTGATCGCCTCGGCCTCCTCCTGAACCTCGTGGGCGCTGTGGCTGATGTCGCCGATGGTGCGGCTGAGCGACTCGCGCATGCGGTTCATGTCCGCCAGCAGGCTCTGGCTATCGCCGGCGCGCAGCTGCGGCGCCTGGCTGAGGTCGCCTTCGGCGATCTGCCGGGCCACCACCACGGCATAGCGCGGATCACCCCCCAGACGCTGCAGCAGGTCACGGATCACCCAGCCCATCAGCAGCGACAGCGGGATGCCGACCAGCAGCAGGCCAAGGGCCGACTGGATCAGCTTCTCTATGAACATGTCGTTGATGTCGGCGATGTAGGTGCCGGTACCGATGTACCAGCCCCAGGGCTCGAAGCTGCGCACGTAGGAGCGCTTGTTCTCCAGCTCCTCGCTGCTGGCATGCTTCCAGCGGTAGTCGATGAAGGCGGACTCGCCGGCCTGCTTCACCGCCTGGGCCATTTCGGCGAACAGGTGGCGGCCATCGGCATCCTTGAAGTCCTCGACCGAGGTGCTGGCCGGGATGGTCGGGTGGGCGACGACCATGCTGTCGTCGAAGATGAAGAAATAGCCGCGCCCGTCATCGTAGCGCATGCTCTTGATCAGCTCGCTCGCATACAGCTGGCCCGCGTCCAGGCTCATGCCGCCGCGCTGCACCTGCGCGGCCACGTCGCTGATCACCGAGCGGGCGATTTCCACCTGGCTCTCCACCTTGGCCTTGCGCTCGTCGAACATCACGCTGCGCGTTACCCAGGCACTCCAGAACATCAGCACCAGCATGGCCAGCCAGGCGGCGATCAGTGTGCCCCACAGCTTCTGGCTCGTAGTCAGATTGCGCATCCCATACCCCCGAGGTCTTTTCTTTTAACTTATGGCTTGCCGATTGACCCGTCTCGCGCGGCTCTTGCGGCCTTTCTGTCTATCGGCAATCCGGGGAAGAACTTTCGAGCCGGCCGCTCAGACCGCGGTCTTTTCCACCAGCGCCATTTCCTCGCTGGTCAGCATGCGGTCGATGTCGACCAGCACCAGCATGCGGTCCTCCAGGCTGGCCAGCCCGCTGAGGTAGTCGGAGGACAGCGACAGGCCGAACTCCGGCGCCGGCTTGATCTGTTCGGGAGTCAGGCTGAGCACGTCGGAAACGCCGTCGACCACCACGCCGACCACCCGGCCGGAGACGTTCACCACGATCACCACGGTCTGGCTGTCGTACTCGACGCGGTCGAGGTTGAACTTGATGCGCAGGTCGACGATCGGCACGATCACCCCGCGCAGGTTGGTGACACCCTTGATGAACGGCGGCGCGCTGGCGATCCGGGTGACGTTCTCGTAGCCGCGGATCTCCTGGGCCTTGAGGATGTCGATGGCGTACTCCTCGCTGCCCAGGGAGAACACCAGGAACTCGCGCGGACGCGCCTCTGCGGCGGCGTTGTCGGTCGTTTGGAAGGACATCAGATAACCTCCTGGAGGGGAGCTGCGGTGCTGCGCGGGTCGCGCAGGGCGGATTGGCTACGGTTGAGGCGCTGCAGGTCGCCGACATCGAGGATCAGCGCGACGCTGCCATCGCCGAGGATGGTGGCGGCGGAAATCCCCGGCACCCGGCGGTAGTTGGTTTCCAGGTTCTTCACCACCACCTGCTGCTGGCCGATCAAATCGTCCACCTGCAGGGCATAACGGCGGCCCTCGCCCTGCACGATCACGGTGATCGACTCGGTGGGTGCAGTACGCGCATCGGCAACATCCATGACCTGATGCAGCGCCACCACCGGCAGATACTCGTCGCGCACCTTGAGCAGCAGGTCGGTGCCGGCCATCGAGTAGAGGTCCTCGGCGCGCGGCTGCAGCGATTCGAGCACTGCGCTGAGCGGCAGGATGAAGACCTCCTTGCCGACACGCACCGACATGCCGTCGAGGATCGCCAGGGTCAGCGGCAGGACGATGCGGATGGTGGTGCCCTGCCCGGCGCGCGAGAGGATCTGCACATGGCCGCCCATCGACTGGATGTTGCGGCGCACGACGTCCATGCCCACCCCGCGCCCCGACACGTCGCTGACCTGTTCGGCCGTGGAGAAGCCGGGAGCGAAGATCAGTTGCCAGACCTCGTCGTCGGGCATGCCGTCGTTCACCGCCAGGCCCTGGCTGCGCGCCTTGGCCAGCAGCTTGTCGCGGTTGAGGCCGGCGCCGTCGTCGCGCACCTCGATGAGGATGTTGCCGCCCTGATGGCGGGCGGACAGGGTCAGCCGGCCGGTGCGCGACTTGCCGGCGGCCTCGCGCTGGTCCGGCGACTCGATGCCATGGTCGAGGCTGTTGCGCACCAGGTGGGTGAGCGGGTCGATGATGCGCTCGACCAGGCTCTTGTCCAGCTCGGTGGACTTGCCCTCGGTGACCAGCTCGATCTCCTTGCCCAGCTTGGCGGCCAGGTCGCGCACCTGGCGCGGGAAGCGGCTGAACACGTAGTCCATCGGCACCATGCGGATCGACATCACCGCTTCCTGCAGGTCGCGCGCATTGCGCTTGAGCAGGCCCATGCCGTTGAGCAGCTCGCTGTGCAGGGCGCCGTCGAGCTGGCCGGCGGTCTGCTCGAGCATCGACTGGGTGATCACCAGCTCGCCGACCAGGTTGATGATCTGGTCGACCTTGTCCACCGGCACCCGCAGGCTGCTGGATTCGGCGCTGGCCGGGGCCGCCGGGCGCGCAGCGGCGGCCGGAGCGGGACTGGCCGGCGCGGCGGCAGACGCTGCGGCAGGCGCCGCGGGCTGCGGGGCGACCGCCGCGGGCGGTTGCACGGCCGGTGCAGGAGCAGGTGCAGATGCCGCCGGAGCTGCCGGCGCCGGAGTCTTGACGGCGACGGGTGCAGGCTCGGGCGTCCGGGCTGCCGCCGCGACAGCGGCCTCGGGCGCGAAGGCCGCCACCAGCTGGGCGATCGGCTCCAGCCCGCCACTGGACGCCGGCTCATCACCGATGCCGAGCACGCAGATCTCCAGCTGCTCGGGCTCGACGATGAAGCACATCACCGCCTCGATGTCGCCGGGATCCTCCTCGGACAGCAGCTCCACCTCGTAGCGCTGCTGGTCGCCCCCCTGGCAGACGATGGTGCCGAACTGCTTGAGCTCGTCGACCAGCAGCTGGCGATCCTTTTCCTTGACGCCCAGCAGCGCCACGCACAGACGCGCCTGACCGCCCTCCGCGGCGTCGGCCTGGGGCGCGACGACCGGCGCGACCGGCTCCGGCTCGATCACCGGCGCCGGAGCAGGCGCTGGGGCAGGCGCCGGGATGGCCGCGGCAGCGGCCGGGGCGTGGCCGATCTCCTCGAGCGCCAGCTGCTGCAGGGTCTGGCAGATGCGCGCGAAGGCCTCGGCATCCGGCTCGGCGTTGTGTCGGTAGGCGTCCAGCTGGTCGTGCAGCATGTCCTTGGTTTCCAGGAACAGGTCGACGATGTCGCGGCGCAGCTTCAGCTCGCCGCGGCGCAGGTGGTCGAGCAGGTTTTCGAAGATGTGGGTGGTCTTCTGCAGCACATCGAAGCCGAAGGTGCCGGCGCCGCCCTTGATCGAGTGCGCCGCGCGGAAGATGGCGTTGAGCTGCTCGGGGTCCGGATCGTCGATATCCAGCTCCAGCAGATGGCGCTCCATGTCGTCCAGCAGCTCCGCGGCCTCTTCGAAGAAGGTGGCGTAGAATTCGGTGATATCCATGCAGGCTCTCACTCGGGCGTGGGGGTGGTGCCGGAAGCGGGCGCGACGTCAGGCGTCGGCACGGTTTCCGGGGTAAAGGAACTCTGCTCCAGGATCGCCGCGGCGGTGCGCGAGTCGAGGACGATCACCGCGATGCGCCGGTTCATCGGATCCTGCGGGGCGGCACCGGCGAAGGGCACGCGGTCGGCCATGCCGGCCACCCGCAGCAGCTTGTCGAGGGCCAGGCCGCCAGCCACCAGCTCGCGCCGCGAGGCGTTGGCCCGCTCGCTGGACAGCTCCCAGTTGCCGTAGCCGGCCTCGCCGCCCGGATAGGGCCGGCTGTCGGTATGGCCGGTGATCTGGATACTGTTGGGCAGCTCGTTGAGCATCGGCGCGATGGTCCTCAGCAGGCTGCGCAGGTAGGGGGCGACCCGCGCGCTGCCGACCTCGAACATCGGTCGCGACTCGGTATCCACCAGCTGGATGCGCAGCCCCTCGGGAGTCAGCTCAAGGCGGATCTGCTCGCGCAGCTCGCGCAGCGCTGCATCGCTCTCGATCACCTTCTCGATGCGCTGCTTGAGGTCCTGCAGGCGCGCCTGCTCGTCGCTGCTGCGCGTCCTCTCGCGCAGGTCGATGCGCATCTGCTCGCCTTCGGCATGGGTCGGGTCGGGGCCGCCGCCAGGAATCGCGCTGTCGCTGGCGGTGGGCTTGTCGCCGCCAGCCATGGCTACCAGCAGCGGCGTGCTGAAGTACTCGGCGACCGCCTGGCGGGTCTTGTCGTCCGAGGAGGCGAGGATCCACATGACCAGGAAGAACGCCATCATGGCGGTCATGAAGTCGGCGAAGGCGATCTTCCAGGCGCCGCCGTGATGGCCATGGCTGACCTTCTTGCGGCGGACAATGATGATCGGGCGGTCGTGGTCGCTCATGCGCTACCTGCCGCGGCCGCCGGCTTGTGGTTGCGCACGTGCTCCTCCAGCTCGGCGGCGGTCGGCCGCTCGACGGTATCCAGCGCCTTGCGGCCGAACTCCACGGCGATCTGCGGCGGGTAGCCGTTGATGCTGGCCAGCAGGGTCACGCGCAGGCACTGCAGCATCTTCACCGCCTCGGACACCTGGCGGCCGATGCGGCTGGCCAGCGGGGCGACGAAGCCGTAGGCCAGCAGGATGCCGAGGAAGGTGCCGACCAGGGCGTGGGCGATCATCATGCCCATCTCGTCCGGCGGCGCGCCGGCGGCGGAACTCAGGGTCTTCACCACACCCATCACCGCGGCGACGATGCCGAAGGCCGGCAGGCCGTCGCTGACCTTGGTCAGCGCGTCGGCCGGCAGGTGCGCCTCGTGCTCGAACGACTCGATCTCGTGGAGCATCAGCTCGTCGATCTCGTGGGCGCTCATGTTGCCGCTGACCATCAGGCGCAGGTAGTCGGTGAGGAAGTGCATGATCATGGTGTCCTCGAGCAGCTGCGGATGCTCGGCGAACAGCGCACTTTCGGCCGGACTGTCGATGTCGCGCTCGATCGACAGCATGCCGTCGCGGCGGGCCTTGGCCAGCAGCTTGTACTGCAGGGCCAGCACCTCCATGTACATCGCCTTGTCGTACTTGAGGCTGCGCTTGAGGGTCGAGGCGGCCTTGAACGTGCTCTTGATCGCCTTGCCGTGGTTGGCCGCGAGGAAGGCGCCCAGCGCGGCGCCGCAGATGATCAGCACCTCGGTGGGCTGATACAGCGGGCCGAGACTGCCACCCGACAGCACATAGCCGCCGAACACGGAGAGGAGGACCACGGCGAATCCGATCACGATCAGCACGACAACACTTCCTTGGGTCAGATCAGGAGATGACCTGAGTGCTATCGGCAGTCGCTGGCGGAACTTGAGGGCGGCGATGCGCGGAGCGCCGAACGGCGCAGGTGCGGCAACGCGAGGATGGGCAGGCCAGCCGGGGCGCCGCGAACGGGCGCCCCGGAGAGGGCATCAGCCGCCGGCGACCGCCAGCGGCGCATCGCCGAAGCCGGCGTCACCGGCATTGGCGGAGGCTTCCAGACTGGCCTCGCGGTGCTTGCGCGTCTTGCCGGCGCGCGAAGGAGGCTGGCAGATCCCGCAGACATAACCACGCCTGGGCGCATGGGCATGAGCCACGAAGCGACCGCTGCAACTGGTACAGCGCACCAGTTCGAGCATCTCGCTTTCGAAGAAACGCACGAGGGTCCAGGCCCGGGTCAGCCCGAGCACCACCTCGCTGTCCTCGGCCAGCTCGACATGCTCGAGATACAGGCGATAGGCCTTGACGAAGGCCTCCATGCGCTCGCAGCCATGGCTGAGCACCAGGCTCTCGTAGATGTTGTAGAACAGCGAGGAATGGATGTTCGGCAACCAGGTCACGAACCAGTCGGTAGAGAACGGCAACATGCCTTTCGGCGGCGAAACGCCGCGCACTTCCTTGTACAGGCGAATCAGCCGCCCACGGCTGAGGTCCGTCTCCGTTTCGAGTACCTGCAGCCGTGCCCCCAGCTCGATCAGATCGATCGCCAGCTGCACCTGCTGCATCTCGTTGAGCAGACTCTTTTCGCTCATGACGGACTCACTCAGCCTGCAGATGCAACCGCTGGCGCCACCGAAGCCATCAGCAGGGCGGCATGAATCCGCCCCAGATCCTGCTCGCGCTGGCTCTGGGTCAACTGCGCCAACTGGTCGGCATCGTCCAGCACCATGCGGCACAGCAGCTGACGGGTGCGGGACAGCTGCATGAGCTGCTTGGCCGAAAGTCCGCCGATCAGTTCGGCAGTCTGGGGGCTGAGCTTAAGACGAAACTGCGCCGTGACCGGATCCTCCCGCAGCAGCTTCTGCGCCAGCAACAGATAGGAAAGATTCAGCTCCTGGATATCATCCAGCAGGCTATCGACACTCATGGAAATCCCTTGAATTTCATACGTCATCAAGGCTGCACGCCGCCTAGCGACTCAAGCTAATAGTTGTACACAACCGTGACAGCGCTTTTGGCGCCACTCTTGGCATTCGACTCCGGCTGTGCATGGGTGAAGGATCGACGACACTTGCCTGACGCCCAAGTTCCGCCGACGACGGCATGCTACCACGCAAAAATGTGAACCCGGTAGCACCACTAAAGGACACATGAGGACTACGACTGAGAGCATTTCTCACAAGATCGGGCAAAACGCCCCAAAAATGGCAAATTGGCGCCAAAAAAACACTTGCATAAAACTTATACAGTTTTTAAAAACCGGCACCCGCCCCATACACCCTTGACCTGAATCAACGATATGGCGTTATTCTTGCAGCGCCTGCAGCCCGCCCGCCCAGGCCAGCAGCTCGCCGACCACCTGATACAGCTGCGGCGGAATCCGCGCATCGAGGTCTACCTGCATCAGCAGGCCGACCAGCTCGGGCGAATCGTGGATCGGCACGCCATGCCGGCGCGCCTCGGCGATGATCCGCTCGGCCACCTCGCCATAGCCCTTGGCCACCAGCCGCGGGGCCTCCTCGCCGTCACGGTAGGCCAGCGCCAGCGCCTGGCGCCGCCGCACATGGGAACGCTCATCCGCCATCGCCCACCTCCGCCTCACGCTCGATCAGGTGCAAGCGCACCTCGCTGAAACCATGGCCGGCCAGGCGCTCCTCCAGCACTCCGCGGGTCTGCGTGAAATAGCCGCGCAGGCTGGCCGACTCGGTCTGCAGGGTCAGCGCCAGCCGCTCGCCCTGCAGGCTGATCGCCACCTCCAGCTCGCCATGCCCTTCCAGGCGCAGGGCCAGGCGCACCTGCCATGCGCCCTGCCCGGCCGAACCCTCACCCTCGCCTTCGCCGCCACTCTCCGCCTGCGCCTCCGCCGGCGGCGGCTGGATGCTCAGCGCCATGAACACGCCAGCCCAGACATTGCCCTCCCAGCGCACCTGCGGCTGCGCCAGCATCTCCAGCTGCTGGCGCAGCAGCGGCAGCTGCGCCTCGCCGGCATCCCCGCCGTCATGCCTGGCGTTCGCCAGCCTTTCATCTGCAGCGGGCGATCCCGACTCGACCGACGACAGACGCTCGGCGGACGCCGCAGGCACCGGCTCGCCGGGCGACTCCTGCGCCAATGGCGCCGCCTGCACCGCAGCCGGCGAAGCAGACACCGGGACCACCCGCATCTGCGGCTCCTGGCGCAACGCCTCGAGCGGCAGCTCGCCGCGCGACCAGCGCGCCACATGCGCCTCGTAGAACAGCCCGCTGGACTGGATGCTCTGCTGCAACTGCCCGGCGACCAGCGCGGCGGGCTGCGACCCGGCCGGCGCCGCGGCCAGCAGCGGGCCGGCGGGCGCGATGACCGCCGGCGGTGCCGGAAAACGCTGCAGCAGGTCGCCGATCAGCCGCGCCGCGGCGCTGAACGAGGTGGTGGTCGAGGGCTGCGGCTGGGCGGGCGGCGCGACCTCGGCGGCACCCGGCTGGCGCGCTGTCGAGGCATGCGCCGCCTGGCTGCGCACCGCGGCCGCGGCCTGCGCCACCGGCGCCGATTCGCGCGGATCCAGACGCGAATCGCTGTGCAGAGGCCGCGCGCCCTGCGCCGGTGCGGCGGCCGCAACCGCCGCATTCAGATCCCTGGGCAAGGGAATATCCACACGCCGCCCCAGCACCTGATGCAGCAAGGTGTCCAGAAGCGGCGTGATCCCGCTCACATGCCGCCCCCGTCCGGGCCGACGGGCACGTCGGAGCGATAGGCGCGCCCCAGCTCGAGCTGGCGCCGCGACACGCCGATCAGCCGCCCCAGCTCGTCGCGACGCGCCAGCAGGCAGGAACGGATCTCCGCCTCCAGCTCGAGGATCTGCTCGAGCAGGCAGGCGCGCCGCGCCCGGTCGCCGCCCTCGACACCGAGGCGCCGCTCGCACTGGGTGACGTTCTCCAGCTCGACCAGATAGCGCGACTTCTCGAGCACCAGGCTCGACCAGTCGCCCTGGCGGGCGAACTCGAGCATCCGCTGCGACTGGCGGAGCAGATGCTGGTAGGAGTCGATGACCTGCGATTGACTGGCCATGCTCAGTAACCGTCCACTTGCGGCCCGATTTCGCGCCAGGCCGAGCCGATGTCCTCGAGCAGGCGCTCGGCCTCGTCGAGGCACTGCTCGTCGTTGTGCAGATTGGCCTGCAGCAGCAGGCGCACTACATAGTCATAGAGCTGTTCGAGGCGCTGCGCCAGTTCCCCGCCCTGCTGCGGGTCGAGAGCAGCGATCAGGCCGAGATTGACGATGTCGATGGCCTTGGAAATCGCCTTGCCCTTCTCGGCGACGGCACCGTTCTGCATGTGCAGGCGCGCCGCGCGGATCGAGGCCTGGGCACCGTCAAACAGCATGACGATCAGCCGATGGGGGGTCGCGGCCATCACGCTGCTCTCCACACCCACCCGGGCATAGGCAGCCGCGCCGCGCATGGTACTGGTGACCATCTTCTTGGTTCTCTCTCTGCGAGTGAGTGGTTATCAGCCGTTGAGCTGGGCGTTCAGCGCATCGAACTGCTGGGTCAGGTAGCTGGTCGTGGCATTCATCTCCGACAGCATCAGATCCAGCTGGGTGAACTGCTTGCGGTAGCGCTCGACGGTGGCGCTGATGCTTTCCTCCATCCGCGCGTAGCGCTCGTCGAGCGACTTGATCCGCCCCTCGACGCCCTTGCTGACCGTATCGAGGGCACCGCCGTCCTTGAGGACCGTCTCCAGCGTGCTGCTCAGCTTGTCGGCCAGACCATCGGCGGTGCCGACACCAGCGAAGAAGCCGCTGACCGACATCAGGTCGCCGGAGATCAGGCCGTCGAGCTTGCTGCCGTCGAGCTTCAGGGTGCCCTTGAGCTCCAGCTCGATGCCGACATCGGCCAGCCGGGTCAGCGCGCCCTCGCCGAGACTGGCAGTGAGCACGTTGCGCAACTGGCTATGCACGCCACGCAGGGTGGCGTCGCCGAGCAGGTCGCCGGCCACCTGGGTATCCGCGTTGTAGGCGGTCAGGCTGGAAACGGTACCCTGCAGCGAATTCCATGCATCGACGAAACCGGTGACCGCCGACTTGATCGCCGCGCTGTCGCGCGCGACAGTCAGCACATGACTGCCACCCGCCTCGCTGAGCGACAGGCTGACACCCTGCACCGCGCCCTCGACCATGTTGGACTGGCTGGAGATGTCGATGCCGTTGACCTTCAGCGCGGCATTGCGCGCCTCCACCTTTTCGGAAAGATTCAGCACGCCGCCATAATCGCCGGTGACGGTCATCCGCGCGTCGGTACCGGTGTCCTTGGCGGTCAGCACCAGGCGATGGGGAGTGGCGCTGCCGTCATTGACGATGCTGGCGCTGACCCCGCCATTCTGCTTGTTGATGGCGTCGCGCAAGTCCTCCAGCGAGCTGGCATTGGCATCCAGGGTCACCGTCAGGGTCTTCTGCGTCGCGCCACTACCCTGGGTGATCGTCAGGGTGCCGGCCCCCAGATCGGTCGTGCGGTCGGCCAGGCCGACGCTCGCCAGGCTCTGCGCCTGGGCCAGATTGGTGACCGCGACCTCGTAACGTCCCGCCACCGCATCGCTCTTGGCCGCGGCAGTCACGCCGGTGCCGGTGATGCTGCTGGTGACCGCCTGGAAGGTCTTGCTGTCGCCGAGCTTCTTGGCGGCGTCCTGCACCTTGGTCAGCGCGCTTTCCAGCCGGCCGTAGGCCGACAGCTTGGCCTGCTGGGCCTTCTTCTGCTGGGTGACCGGCTGCAGCTTCAGGCGCTCGGCGCTGTCCAGCTGGTCGAGCAGACCGCTGAGATCGAGACCGGAACCGACGCCCAGCGAGGAAATGGAGGCCATGGAATTCCCCTTGCAAACCAGGCGCACCCGGCAACCGGGCCTGGCGCGCGTCCTTATCAGTTAGGCCCTGCAGCGAGATGGCAAGGCGCCGTTGAAAACCTTATCGGCTGACCGCCGGGAGACTTTAGGCAGAATCGCGGGAGCCTCGCCGGCGACCGGGTCGCGCCTGACCGGGTCTTGCCTGACCGGGCGTAGCTGCCGGATCAGACCTGCATGTTCATCACGTCCTTGTAGGCGGTGATCAGCCGGTTGCGCACCTGCACGCCCATCTGCATGGCGATGCTGGCCTTCTGCATGTCGACCATGACGTCGCTCAGCTCCACGCCGGGAGCGCCGGACTGCAGCGCCATCGCCTTGCTGCTGGCAGTCTGCTGCAGCTCGTTGATGCGCTGGATCGAGGCACGCAGCTCGGCAGCGAAGCCGCCCTGGCCGAGCGCCTGGGCGGCCGTCGCGCCTTGGGCGGACTGCCCCGCCGCCTGGGCGGCCAGGGTATGGAGCTGTTGCAGGGCAGACTGGATGGCTGGAGCACTCATCGACACATTCCGGACAGGCAGGGATTGGGGATGCTGGCAAGCCTACCGGGCAGCGACCGCCGCCCATACCCCCAATTGACAGCAAAAGCCGTGGCTTTTCAGGCCTTTAGCATGGCGGTCCAGACGCATAATGACGCCATCACAGCTCCGCCCGCGCCCGGCGGAGCCTCGCGACCGACCCTGCAAGCGGAACCCGCAATGCCCTTCGAAACCATCCTGACCGGCCCCCGGAACTGCGCATGAGCAACGCCACGCCAGCCGCCGCCGGCATCCCCGGCAGCGCCGCCGCCAGCAGCAACACAGGCAGCGGGCTAGAGCGCCTGCTGGCCAGGGTGCGCAGCACCCCGCTGCTGCCCGTACTGATCGCCGGCGCCGCGTCCATCGCGGTGCTGGTCGCCCTGCTGCTGTGGGCCCAGGCACCGGACTACCGGGTGCTCTTCTCCAACTTCAGCGAAGCCGACGGCGGACGCATCATCGCCGAACTGGACAAGCGCGGCGTGCCCTATCGCCTGAGCGAAGGCGGCAGCACCCTGCTGGTGCCGGCCGAGCAGATGCACGCGCTGCGCCTGCAACTGGCCGAGCAGGGCCTGCCGCAGGCCGGCAACGTCGGCTTCGAGCTGATGGACAAGCAGGCCTTCGGCGTCAGCCAGTTCGCCGAGCACCTCAACTTCCAGCGCGGCCTGGAGGGCGAGCTGGCCCGCTCGATCGAATCGCTCGGCCCGGTGGCCAAGGCGCGCGTGCACCTGGCCATGGCCAAGCAGTCGATCTTCGTCCGCGACCGCCAGCCGGCCAGCGCCTCGGTGGTGCTGACCCTGCACCCGGGGCGCAGCCTCGGCGAAGGCCAGGTCGACGCCATCGTGCACATGGTCAGCTCCAGCGTGCCGGAGCTGACCGCCGAGGCGGTCACCGTGGTCGACCAGAACGGCCGCCTGCTGTCGGTGCCCGGCGGCGAGGGACGCGATCTCGACGGCAGCCAGCTGAGCTACATCGACGAGGTGGAAAGCTCCTACCAGCGCCGCATCGAGCGCATCCTCAGCCCGCTGCTCGGCGCCGAGAACGTGCGCGCCCAGGTCGCGGTGGAGATCGACTTCGCCAATCGCGAGCAGACCGCCGAGCGCTTCACCCCCAACCAGAATCCCGGCGAGGCGGCGATCCGCAGCCAGCAGTCCAGCGAGAGCCTCAGCGGCGACACCGCGCCTGCTCGCGGCGTGCCGGGCGCCCTGTCCAACACGCCCCCTGCACCATCGGCACCGACCCCGCCCGCCCCGCCGCAGGGACAGACCAGGGGCCAGCCCGCCCAGAACGCAGCGCCAGCGGCCGATCCGGCGACCGCCACAGCCAGGAGCACCCAGGGCTCGGCGCAGCGCGACAGCCTGACCAACTACGAGGTCGACCGCAGCGTCGAGCACGTCCAGCTGCGCCGCGGCAGCATCAAGCGCATGACCGCGGCCGTGGTGCTCAACTACCGCAACGGCGTCGACGCCGACGGCAACCCGACCCGCGAGGCGCTGAGCGCTGCCGAGCTGGAGCAGATCAACCGCCTGGTGCGTCAGGCCATGGGCTACTCGGAGAACCGCGGCGACCAGCTGGAAGTGGTCAACAGCCCGTTCACCGAGGCCTCGCCGAGCGTTGCCGCCAGCCCCTGGTGGCAGACCCCGGAATTCTTCGTGATGGCCACCTCGATCGCCCGCTACCTGATGGTGGGCATCGCCGCCCTGCTGCTCTGGCTGCTGCTGTTGCGCCCGCTGATGCGCCGCCACGCACCGTCGCCGGCCGCCGCCGGTGGTACCGGAGCGGAAACTGTCGACGCCGCGAACGTCGGCCCGGCCAGCAGCGCCGGCGGCGCCGAGCCGGTCGACCCGGTAGAGGCGACCGCGGCCGCCACCGGCGAGCTGCAGCGCCGCCAGCGCCGCCGTTCGGCCGTCTACGAACACAACCTGGCCACCCTGCGCGAGATGGCCCAGGACGACCCACGACTGATCGCCATGATCGTCAGCGGCTGGATGAAGAAGAATGACTGAGATGACCGGCGTCCGCCGCAGCGCCATCCTCCTCCTCAGCCTGGACGAGGATAGCGCCGCGGAAGTGTTCAAGTACCTGTCGACCCAGGACATCGAGGCGGTCAGCCTGGAGATGGCGCGCCTGCAGCAGGTCTCCCACGAGGAGATGCGCCAGGTGCTCGACGGGTTCTTCGACGAGACCGAGCAGTACGCGGCGATCAACCTGCTGTCCAGCGACCACATCCGCGCGGTGCTGACCAAGGCCCTCGGCAGCGAACGCGCCGAGACCCTGATCGAGGACATCCTCGACGCCAGCGGCACCAGCTCCGGCATCGACAAGCTCAACCTGATGGAACCGGGCATGGTCGCCGAGCTGATCCGCGACGAACACCCGCAGATCATCGCCACCATCCTCGTCCATCTGGAGCGCGGCCAGGCGGCCGACATCCTGCAGCTGTTCGACGACCGCCTGCGCAACGACATCATCCTGCGCGTGGCCACCTTCAACGGCGTGCAGCCGGCCGCGCTGCAGGAACTCACCGAGGTGCTCGGCGGCATGCTCGACGGCCAGAACCTCAAGCGCAGCAAGATGGGCGGCGTGCGCACCGCGGCGGAACTGCTCAACCTGCTCAACTCCAACCAGGAGGAGTCGGCCATCGAGACCCTGCGCGCCCACAACGAGGACCTGGCGCAGAAGATCCTCGACGAGATGTTCCTGTTCGAGAACCTGCTGGACGTCGACGACCGAGGCATCCAGCTCATCCTCAAGGAAGTCGACACCAACTCGCTGGTGGTGGCGCTCAAGGGCGCCGAGCCTGCGCTGCTCGACAAGTTCCTGCGCAACATGTCGCAGCGCGCCGCCCAACTGTTCCGCGAGGACCTCGAGGCGCGCGGCCCGATCCGCGTATCGCAGGTCGAGGCCGAGCAGAAGGCGATCCTGCAGATAGTCCGCCGCCTGGCCGACAGCGGCGAGATCGTGCTCGGCGGCGGGGACGACTCCTATGTCTGACCGCCGGCCGCCGCACGTCGGGGAGCAGTGGCGCCCCTGGCAGATGGACGAACTGGGCAGCGCCGGCGAGGCCACGCGCCAGCAGCGCGAAGCGCAGCGCCAGGAAGCCCTGCGCCAGGCGGCCTTCAGGCGCAACGCCGAACTGCAGGCGCTGCGCGAGCAGGCCCAGCAGCAGGCCCGCGAGCAGGGCTACCGCGACGGCTTCGCCGAGGGCCGCGAAGCCGGCTACGCGGCCGGCCTCGAGGAAGGCCGGCGCGCCGGCGAGGCCGAGCTGCAGCAGCAGCTGCAGCAGACCCTGCAGCCGCTGCAGGGCCTGGCCGCGCAGTTCGGCGCCGCCCTCGCCCAGCTCGACGAACGGATCGCCGCGCAACTGGTCGATCTGGCCCTGGTCACCGGCCGCCAGCTGGCCGGCGAGGCCCTGGCGGCGCACCCCGAACAGATCCTCGAGATCGTCCGCGAACTGCTGCACAGCGAACCGGCACTGAGCGGCCAGCCGCGCCTGTGGCTGCATCCGGCCGACCTCGTGCTGGTCAAGGCCCAGCTCGGCGACGAGCTGGAAGCCGCCGGCTGGCGCCTGCAGCCGGACAGCGAACTGTCGCGCGGCGGCTGCCGCGCCAGCGCCGGCAGCGGCGAACTGGACGCCACCCGCGAGCGGCGCTGGGAAGCCCTGGTGGCACAGATCCGCCACCGCCAGCAGGCGGACGACGCCAGCCACGTCGCGGACATGGGAGTCTGAGCCCATGCAGGCCAATCCGCATCAGCAGCACTGGCAGCAGACCCTGGCCAGCGTCGGCCGGCGCATCGCCGCGACGCCGCGCTACAGCGCCAGCGGCCGGGTGATCCGCGCCACCGGTATGGTGCTGGAAGCCACCGGCCTGCAGGTGCCGCTGGGCGGCGTGTGCCGCATCGAGCTGTCGCCGCGCGGCGCTGCCCGGCAGCAGCCCAGCTGCGCCGAGGCCGAGGTGGTCGGCTTCGCCGGCGAGAAGCTGTTCCTCATGCCACTGGAGGAGATCAGCGGCCTGCTGCCCGGCGCACGGGTGTTCCCCCTCGCCGACAGCGCCGGCGAGCGCGAGAGCGCGCGGCGCTTCCCGCTGGGCAGCGCGCTGCTCGGCCGGGTGCTCGACGGAGGCGGCCAGCCGCTGGACGGACTGCCGCTGCCGGAGGACTGCCACTACGCGCCGCTGGCCACCGAACCGATCAACCCGCTCAACCGCGCGCCCATCGAGGAGCAGATCGACGTCGGCATCCGCGCCATCAACGGCCTGCTCAGCGTCGGCCGCGGCCAGCGCATGGGCCTGTTCGCCGGCTCCGGCGTCGGCAAGTCGGTGCTGCTCGGCATGATGGCGCGCTTCACCCGCGCCGACGTGATCGTGGTCGGCCTGATCGGCGAACGCGGCCGCGAGGTGCAGGACTTCATCGACAACATCCTCGGCCCGGAAGGCCGCCGCCGCGCCGTGGTGGTCGCCGCGCCGGCCGACACCTCGCCGCTCAAGCGCCTGCAGGGCGCCGCCTACGCCACCCGCCTGGCCGAGGACTTCCGCGACCAGGGCCGCGACGTGCTGCTGATCATGGACTCGCTGACCCGCTACGCCATGGCCCAGCGCGAGATCGCCCTGGCCATCGGCGAGCCGCCGGCGACCAAGGGCTACCCGCCCTCGGTGTTCGCCAAGCTGCCCCGGCTGGTGGAGAAGACCGGCAACGGCCCGCGCGGCGGCGGCTCGATCACCGCCTTCTATACCGTGCTCAGCGAAGGCGACGACCAGCAGGACCCGATCGCCGACTCGGCGCGGGCGATCCTCGACGGCCACGTGGTACTCTCGCGCCAGCTGGCCGAGAGCGGCCACTATCCGGCCATCGACATCGAGGCGTCGATCAGCCGGGCGATGACCGCCATCGTCGACGACGGCCAGCGCCGCCGCGCCCAGCAGTTCAAGCAGGCGCTGTCGCGCTACCAGCGCAACCGCGACCTGATCAGCGTCGGCGCCTACGTGGCCGGCCACGACCCGCAGCTCGATCACGCGGTCAACCTGTATCCGCGTCTGGAGCGCTTCCTCCAGCAGCGCATCGACGAACGCGCCGGCATCGCGGAAACCCTGCAGCAACTTTCCGCCCTGGTCTCCGGGGCCTGACCTGATGGAGAGGTGATCCGGCATGTCCCGCTCATCCGCACTCGACACCCTGATCGAGCTGACCCGCGAGGCCGTCGACAACGCCGGCCGCCAGCTGGCCGGCGCGCGGCGCAGCCAGCAGCAGGCGCAGGGGCAGCTGGACACCCTGCAGCACTACCGCCAGGAATACGCCCGCGGCCTGCAGCAGGCCATGCAGGAAGGCATGGAGCCGGCCAGCCTGCTCAACTACCAGGCCTTCCTCGGCACCCTGGACAATGCCATCGACCGCGCCCGCCTGAGCCTGAACGAGCAGCAGCGTCAGGTCAGCCAGCGCCAGCAGCAGTGGCTGGAGCAGCAGCGCAAGCTGAACTCCTACCACACCCTGGTCGACCGGCGCGCCCAGGCCGAGCAGCTGCGCGACAGCCGCAGCCAGCAGCGCATCACCGACGAGCTGAGCGCCCAGCTGCGCCTGCGCGGCAGCGCCTTCACCTCCACTTCCGGCAGCGGCCGGTGAGCAGCCCCATGGACATCAGCATCATCGGCGCCGGCAACCTCGCCGCCGCCCGGACACGCAGCGGCCAGAAACCGGCCGCCGGCGAAGACAGCTTCGCCCGCCATCTGCAGCAGGCGGCGGGCAGCGCTCCGGCCGCCCCCGGCGCCAGCGCGGCGGATCCGGCCAGCGGCACCGGCGCAGAGCGGTCGCCCACTGAGGCAGCGCCACCCCGGGCAGCGGCCGCCAGCCCGACGGCAGACCTGCTGCAGCCAGCTCCCCTGCCGGACAACAGCGTCCTGCTCCCCCTGCCCGCCGGCCAGCCGCTGGCGGCGGCCACGCCGGATGTCGCCACGGAGGAGCTGGCCGCCCGCACGGAGCAGGCTGTCGATGCCCTCGACGAGATCCGCCGGCGCCTGGCACTGATCGAGCAGGCCGGCCAGCTGCCGACCGAGACGGCGGCGGCCTTCGCCCCCCAGCCGGCCCAGGCCGGCTGGCCACTGGCCGGAACTGGGCCGGCGCCGACAGGCAGCCCGGCCGCGGCCACCGCCAGCGAGAGCGTGCCCAGCCTGCTCGACCGCCCCGCCCGGGCCAGCGCAAGCGGCGGGGCCCCGCTGGCGCAGCCGGCGCCGCCAGCCGCCACGACCGCGAGCACCGCGGCCGCCGGCAGCGAGCAAGCCCAACCCGAAGCCTTCGCCAGCCTGGCCGCCACCGGCGATGCCCCGGCAAGCGACGGCCAGCTGTTCGGCCTGACGGCGCCCGGCGCAGCCCAGGCACAGTCCACGCCATCGGCAGCGCCGGGCGCCGCCGCGTCGGGCCCCGCTGCGCCGGTCACCCTCGGCGCCCCGCTGGCCAGCCGCGAATGGCAGCAGGATCTCGGCCTGCAGCTGATCGGCCTGCACCAACGCGGCGAACAGCAGATCGAGCTGCACCTGCACCCCAGCGAGCTGGGACCGCTGTCGGTCAGCCTCAGGCTCGGCGAGCTGGGCGCCCAGGCGCAGTTCCTCTCCGCCCATCCGCAGGTGCGCGCCGCCGTAGAACAGGCCATCCCGCAGCTGCGCGAGGCCCTGGCGGCCCAGGGCATCAGCCTGGGCGAAACCTCGGTGGGCGCGCAGCACCAGCCGCAGGGCGACCAGCAGGCCGGCAGCGGCGCGGGCAATCGCCAGAGCGCCGGCACTGCCGCCGTGGCCGACGGCGGCGACGAGCCGCGCGTGCAGGCAGCGCAGCGAGCCCTGCTCGGCCAGGTCGACCTGTACGCCTGAGCCGGCTGACGGCAAAGCCTGAAGATAGGCTCGATTGGCTGGCTTTTTCGGCCCATCGAGCCCCGTCCGCCGCCGCCATACTCGTCACCCTGTAATCCGTCCCTCGAGCGCACACCCAATGGCCAACCCCGAATCCACCGGCAAATCCACTCCCTGGCTGGTGATCGTCCTGCTGATCCTGCTCTGCTCGGGCGGCAGTGCGGCAGGCATCTACTTCCTGATGGGCAGCGGCAAGCTGAGCGGCCTGACGGGCGGCGCCGAGGCCGCGCCCAGCGAGCCGGTCAAGTCGCCGACGCCGCTGTTCGTGCCGATCAGCCCGTTCACCGTCAACCTGCAGGCCGAGCCGGGCGAGCAGCGCCTGCTGTACATCGGCCTGTCGCTGAAGGTCGGCGACAAGGCCACCGAGGCCCTGCTCAAGGAGCACATGCCCGAGGTACGCAGCCGCCTGCTGATGCTGATGGCCAGCCAGAAGGCCGCCGAGCTGGTAACCCCGGCCGGCAAGGACGCCCTGACCGCGCAGATCCTCGCCCTGTTCGGCACCCCGCTGACCAGCCCGCAGCCGCCGCTGGCGATCGACGGCGTGCTGTTCTCCGACTTCATCGTGCAGTAGCGCCATGGCCCAGAACGATCTGCTCTCGCAGGAAGAGATCGACGCCCTGCTCAAGGGCGTCACCGGCGAGGACGAGTCCCAGGACAGCGAGAGCGCCGTCCAGCTACGCGTGCGCCCCTACGATCCGGCCACCCAGCGGCGGGTGATCCGCGGCCGCCTGCCGGCCCTGGAGATCATCAACGAGCGTTTCGCCCGGCGCTTCCGCATGGCGCTGTTCAACCTGATCCGGCGCAGCGCCGACATCACCGTGGACAGCGTGCGCTACCAGAGCTACAGCGAGTTCGCCCGCAACGTGCCGGTGCCGACCAACCTCAACCTGATCGCCATGAAGCCGCTGCGCGGCACCGCGCTGGTGGTGTTCCCGCCGAGCCTGGTGTTCATGGTGGTCGACAACCTGTTCGGCGGCGATGGCCGCTTCCTCACCAAGAACGAGGGCCGCGAGTTCACCAACACCGAGCAGCGCATCATCCGCCGTCTGCTGGGGCTGGCGCTGGAGGCCTACACCGACGCCTGGCGCGCGGTCTATCCGCTGGAAATCGACTTCCTGCGCTCGGAGATGCAGGTCAAGTTCGCCAACATCACCAGCTCGCCCAACGAGATCGTGGTGAACACCACCTTCCACCTGGAAGTCGGCAACCTGGCCAGCGACTTCAACATCTGCATCCCCTACTCCATGATCGAGCCGCTGCGCGACCTGCTCAACGGGCCGCTGACCGACAGCAATCCCGCCGAGGATCGCCAGTGGAGCCAGCGCATTGCCGGCGAGATCCGCCAGTCGCAGGTGGAGCTGATCGCCGACTTCGTCGAGATCCCCACCAGCATCGCGCGGATCATGGCGCTGAAGATCGGCGACGTGCTGCCCATCGAGCTGCCCGAGCAGGTCAGCGCCCGGGTCGACGGCGTGCCGGTGATGCACTGCGAATACGGCAGCCAGAACGGCCTGCGTGCCCTGCGGGTCACCCGCCTGGTCGACCACACGCCGCCCTCAGCCAAGGCTTCCGCCGATCTGTTCGCCAAGGGCGCCGTGCCTGCGGCCAAGGAATCCAACCATGACTGATCCGAACTCCCCCGAGCAATCCGGCCTCGACGCCGACTGGGCCAGCGCCATGGCCGAGCAGACCACCGCTGCGCCGGCCATCGAGGACGATCCCTGGGCCGCCGCCTTCGCCGAACAGGCCGCCGCCACGCCGCCGGCCGCCAGCGTGAAGAGCGCCGGGGAAAGCGTGTTCAAGCCGCTGGACAAGGGGCCCGGCAGCACCGGCATGCGCGACCTGGAGATGATCATGGACATCCCGGTCAAGCTCAGCGTCGAGCTCGGCCGCACGCGCATCACCATCAAGCAGCTGCTCGAACTGGCCCAGGGCTCGGTGATCGAGCTGGACGGCCTGGCCGGCGAGCCGATGGACATCCTGATCAACGGCTACCTGATCGCCCAGGGCGAGGTGGTGGTGGTGGAGGACAAGTACGGCATCCGCATCACCGAGATCATCACTCCATCCGAACGCGTGCAGAAGCTCAACCGATGAGCAGCCTCGCTCCCGCCGAGCAGGCCGCCGGCAGCGGCGACGCCCTGCTCGGCATGGCCGCGCTGGGCAAGACCGGCCTCGCCCTGCTGCTGGTGATCGGCCTGATCCTGCTGTGCAGCTGGCTGCTGCGGCGCCTCAATGCCGGCCAGCAGCTGCCCGGCCAGCCGCTCAGGGTGCGCGGCAGCACCGCGCTGGGCCAGCGCGAGCGGGTGGTGATCGTCGAGGTCGAAGGAACCTGGCTGGTGCTCGGCGTCACCCCTGGGCAGATCAGCAAGCTGCACGAGCTGCCGGCACCGCCAGCCGCCAGCGCGCAGCCCGGCGCGGCCGTGCCCGCCGGCAACTTCGCCGCGCGCCTGGCCCAGGCGCTCAAGCACAACCTGGGCGGCGCAGCGGCGCGCCAGCCATGATCCGTCCGCTGCGTCGCCACCTGCCGGCCCTGCTGGCGCTGCTCCTGCTGCCGGGCCTGGCCCTGGCCGAAACCGGCCTGCCCGGGGTGATCAGCAAGCCGCTGGCCGACGGCAGCCAGCAGTGGTCGCTGAGCCTGCAGAGCCTGCTGCTGCTCAGCTCGATGGCCTTCCTGCCGGCCATGCTGCTGATGATGACCGGCTTCACCCGCATCATCATCGTCCTCGGCCTGCTGCGCACCGCGCTCGGCACGCCGTCGACGCCGCCCAACCAGGTGCTGGTCGGCCTGGCGCTGTTCCTCACCTTCTTCGTCATGTCGCCGGTGCTGACCAAGGTGCACGAACAGGCCTGGCAGCCGTTCTCCCGCGACGAGATCAACTTCGAGCAGTTCATCGCCACCGGCAGCCAGCCGTTTCGCGAGTTCATGCTCGGCCAGACCCGCGAGACCGACCTGGCGCTGTTCGCCCGCCTGGCCCAGGTCGGCGACATCCAGGGGCCGGAGCAGGTGCCGATGCGCGTGCTGCTGCCGGCGTTCGTCACCAGCGAGCTGAAGACCGCCTTCCAGATCGGCTTCACCATCTTCATCCCATTCCTGATCATCGACCTCGTGGTGGCCAGCGTGCTGATGGCCCTCGGCATGATGATGGTGCCGCCGGCGACCATTTCGCTGCCGTTCAAGCTGATGCTGTTCGTGCTGGTGGACGGCTGGCAGCTGTTGATCGGCTCGCTGGCGCAGAGCTTCTATACCTGATCCGCCCTCGGAGGCACCGCGATGACACCCGAATCGGTCATGGACCTCGCCTACCAGGGCATGCGCGTCACCCTGTTCATGGCCGGCCCGCTGCTGCTCACCGCGCTGCTGGTGGGCCTGTTGATCAGCCTGTTCCAGGCCGCCACCCAGATCAACGAGATGACCCTGTCGTTCATCCCCAAGATCCTCGCGGTGTTCACCGTGCTGGTGCTGGCCGGCCCCTGGATGATCAAGCTGATCGTCGACTTCACCCGCGAGCTGTTCGGCAACATCCCGCTGATGCTCGGCTGAGATGGTCGAGGTCGACTTCGCCCAGCTGCAGCAGTGGCTGACCGCCTTCTTCTGGCCGTTCGTGCGCCTGAGCGCCTTCCTCGCTGCCTCGCCGCTGTGGGGCCATTCCAGCATCCCGATGCGGGCGAAGATCGGCCTGGCCGTGCTGCTCGCGGTGCTGCTCGGGCCGACCCTGCCGCCGCTGCCGGCGGTGCCGCTGGTATCCTGGACGAGCCTAGGCATCGTTCTCGAGCAGACGCTGATCGGCATCGCCATCGGCCTGACCATGCGGGTGACCTTCGCCGTGGTGCAGGCCGCCGGCGAGATCATCGGCCTGCAGATGGGCCTGGGCTTCGCCAGCTTCTTCGCCCCGGACACCGGCACCAACACCATGATCCTCTCGCGGCTGCTGTACATGCTCAGCCTGCTGATGTTCCTGGCGCTGGACGGTCATCTGCTGGTGCTGGAAATCCTCGCCGGCAGCTTCACCAGCCTGCCGATCGGCCAGGCGCTGGATCTCGCCGCCGGCGAGATTCTCGTCCGCCATGCCGGGGTGATCTTCGCCTCCGGGCTGCTGCTGGCCCTGCCGCTGGTGGCGGCGCTGCTGACCATCAACCTGGCGATGGGCATCCTCAACCGCGCCTCGCCGCAGCTGACCGTGTTCTCGATCGGCTTCCCGCTGACCATGCTGGTGGGCCTGGTGCTGCTGATGGTGCTGATGAACGACCTGGGGCGCTTCCTCGAGATGCTGTTCGGCGACGCCCTGCTGTTCCTGCGCCAGCTGGTGGCGAGTCTGGCGCTGGCGAACTGAACGGGTCCGCCAGCGCCGGCCATCAGATCTGCTGGAACAGCGACAGCTTCTGCACGTCGATGAAGGCCTTCTGCGCTGCCTGCAGGCCGACCTGGCGCAGGGTGTACTCGGAAATCGCCTTGTTGTAGTCGAGATCGAGACGGTCGGAGAGCACCTGCTCGTAGTTGAGCATGCGGTTGCTGCCGACCACGTCGAGCACGTCCAGCTCGTTGAGGCGGGCGCCCACCGTGGAGCGCACCGACAGCACGTTGTCGAAACCCTTGTCCAGCGCGGCGCCGGCCTTGGCCAGGGTCGTCTGCAGGCTGGCGCGGCCGGCGTCGTCCTGCACCGGGGTGGACAGCACGTCGATCATGTCCTTGAGCGCGCCGAACAGGTCGGCATCCTCGGCGCTGGCGAAGATCGCGCGGCCGTTGTCGGTGCTGGGCATCATCCGTGCCGAGTCGACGTGCTGGGCCTTGACGCCCTCGTCGCCGACGTAGCTGACCCGCCCGTCGGCATCCTGCACGAACGGCGGAGTGCCGTCCTGATGGCCGCCGAACAGATAGCGGCCGTTGCCGTCCCGGGAGTTGGCCTGGCCGACCAGCCCCTGGTAGATGCCGTTGAGCTCCTGGGCGATGGCGTTGCGGTCGGCATCGCCGAGGGTGCCGTTGCCGGCCTGGACCAGCAGGGTGCGCGCACGGACGATGAAGTCGGCGGTGCTGCTGAGCACGCTCTCCTCCTGGGACAGGCTGTTGCGCGCGCTGACCCGGGCGTTGGCGTACTGCTCGTCGACCGCCTTGGCCTGCTCGACGCCCACCGCCAGCGAGGCGGCCTGCGGATCGTCGGAGGGGTTGACCACACGGCGGCCGCTGGACAGCTGCAGGCCGGTCTTGAGGAACTCGCCCTGCTGGCGGTTGAGCGCAGAGAGGCTCTGCTCGTACATGGTGGTGGTGCTGATGCGCATCGCGCGTTACTCCGTCGGTCAGGCCCGGATGCCGAGCAGGGTGTCGAGAACGGTCGCGCCGATCTCGATGACCTTGGCGTTGGCCTGGTAGTACTGCTGGTAGCGGATCAGGTTGGCGGCCTCCTCGTCGAGGTTGACCCCCGAGTCGGCCTGCTGCAGGGCGCTGAGCTGCTCGCTGAGGCCCTGCTGGGCGTCGAGGTTGGCCGCAGCGATGCTGGTGCGGTTGCCGATGTCGCTGACGATGGCCGCGTAGCCCTGGCTCAGGGTGGCCTGGCCGCCCACCACGCTGCGCGTCTGCAGCGCCTGCAGCTGCAGGGCGTTGCGGTTGTCGCCGGAGCCGCTGCCGCCTGCCGGCTGGCCGGCGGCGATGCGCGCCGGATCGGTCAGGTTGTTGCCCAGGCGCGCCGCCGCGGCGCGGGTCGGCTGGATCAGGAAGCGGTCGCCCTCGGCCGGAGTGCCGCTGATCTGCACGCTCATGCCGCCGAAGCTCAGGGTGCCGTTGGCGCTGTCGAAGTTGGCCTCGACCGCCGTGCCGATGTCGCGGCGCACCACGCTGTAGCCGCCGGCCGTGCTCCAGCTGACGTCGTAGTCGCTGGCGGTGAGGCTGCCCAGCGCGGCCGGATCGTAGCTGGCGCTGAGCACGGCGTCGCCGCGGTTGCCGGTGTTGCTGAAGCTGACCGGCGCACCGATGGTGAAGAAGTCGCCGCCGGCCGCGCCGTAGAGATCGACGCCCTGGGCATGCTGCTGGTTGAAGGCCACCGCCAGGGATACCGCCAGTTGGCCGAGCTGGCCCTGGGTGCGGTCGAGGGTCTCGCGGCGGAAGGTCATCAGGCCGCCCAGCTCGCCGTCCTGGAAGGTGGTGTCGGGAAACTCCACCAGGTTGCCGCCCGGATCGCGGTAGCCGACCACGAAGCGGCTGGCATCCTCGGAGGAACGCATGGCCTCGAGCTTGAAGCTGTTGGTGCCGCTGACCAGGCTCAGGCCGTTGCCGAGGGTCAGGTTGTAGCTGCCGCCATCCTGGACGGTCAGCCGGGCGTCGATGCGCTGGCTCAGCTCGGCGACCAGCTGGTCGCGCATGTTGAGCAGGCCGTTGGGCACCTCGCCGGTCTTGGCCCTGGCCAGGGCGATCTCGCGGTTGAGGTTGGCGACCTGGCCGGCGGTGTTGTTGATCTGGGTGACCTGATCCTTGAGCTGGCCGTTGATGCTGGTCTGCATGTCGCTCAGGTAGCCCTCGAACGCGCGGAACTGCCCGGTCAGGGTCTGCGCGGCGCCCAGCACGCCCTGACGGGCGGCCGGATCGGCCGGCGAGGCCACCACGTCCTCCAGGGCGGAGAAGAAGCTGCTCATCAGCGGCGCCAGGCCGGCCTCGCGGTCGGCCAGCAGGGTGTCGATCTGGCTGACCTGGGAGTGGTAGCTGCTCAGCGCACCGGCCACGCCGTTGCTGCGGTTGAGCTGGTTGGCGACGAACTGGTTGAACTGGCGCTCGACGTTCACCACCTCGACGCCGCCTCCGGCGAAGTGCTCGCCGACCTGGGCCAGCTGGCGGTTGTAGCCCGGGGTGTAGACGTTGCTGATGTTGTTGCTGGTGGTGGCCAGCACCGTCTGCGCGGTCTGCAGGCCGCTGACGCCGATGGAAAAGATGCTCATGAAGCCGTTCCTGTTGAACCTTGCTCGGGATATCGGCCGCGCCGCGCTGATCTTGAGTCGCCTTGCCAAGTTCCTGCCACGAGGGCGCCCGCCGGTCAGAGCTGCGCCACCTGGCGGGCCGGATCGAAGGGTGCGATGGTCGCCATGACCGCGATCAGCTTGTCGGCGTAGGCCGGGTCGGTGGCGTAGCCGCCACGCTGCAGTGCACGCGCCGCCTGGGCCGCGTCGGGCGCCTCGACCACCCCGGCGTAACGCGGGTTGTCGCCGATCAGCCGGGCGTAGTCGGTGAAGGCCGCCTCGAAGGACTCGTAGACGCGGAAACGCTCGATGCGGCTGACCGGCCGACCGTCGATGTACTCGGTGGTACGCACTTCGGTGGTCGGCCCCTGCCAGTTGCCGCCGGCCTTGATGCCGAACAGGTTGTGGCTGTTGCCGCCGCTGGCCGTGGCGATCTCGTGGCGGCCCCAGCCGGTCTCCAGCGCCGCCTGGGCGAGGATCAGCTCGGCCGGCACGCCGCTGGCGCGGCTGGCTGCGCGTGCCGGCTCGTGCAGGCGGGCGACGAAGGTCGCGACATGCCCGCCGCCTTCGCCGCGGGCCTGTTCCGGCTGCCCGATCTCGGCAGCCGCGAGGCTGCGCTGCGCCACCGGCGACGGGCGGGAGACGGTTTCGAGCCGCGCCAGCGGCCGCTCGGCCGCCGCGGCACCCGCCGGCGCGGCGGCGGCCGGCTCCAGCTGCAGCGCACCGTACAGCGGCCGCGGCGTGCCGCGGGGAATGCCGGCGATCAGTCCGGCATCGTGCGCCGGTGCGGCGATGCCCGCCTGGCTGCGCAGCTGCCCGGCGATCTGCTCGGCCAGGCCGAGACCCTGGCCGGCGAGGGTCTGCGCCCATTGCTGGTCGAGCATTTCCGTGTACAGGCGGCTCTGCTGGCTGTCGAGCAGACCGGATTGAGGGCCGGCTTCGCGCATGCTCTTCAGCATCATCTGCAGGAGCACCGCCTCGAACTGGCGGCTGGCCTCGCCGAGGCCCGCGGCCGGGTCCTGGCGGGCGCTCTGCCTGAGGCGCTGCAGGCCCTGCAGGTCGAGGGCGAACTGGCCGCTCAGATCGTTGACGCTCATCAGATGATCTCCAGTTCGGCGCGCAGCGCACCGGCCGCCTTGAGCGCCTCGAGAATCGACATCAGGTCCTGCGGAGTGGCGCCCAGGGCATTCAGCGCCTTGACCACGTCGAGCAGGTTGGTGCTCGGCGCCACCATGCGCAGCCCGGTGCCCTGCTGCTCGACGGTGATCTTCGAGTCCGGCACCACCACGGTCTCGCCTTCGCTGAACGGCGCCGGCTGGCTGACCCTGGGCTGGTTCTCGATCACCACCGACAGGTTGCCGTGAGCCACCGCGGCGTTGTGCAGGGTGACACTGCCGTTGAGCACCACGGCGCCGCTGCGCGAGTTGATGATGACCCTGGCCGGCGCTTCGACCGGCAGGATGTCGAGGCCCTCCAGACGGGCCATGAAGTTGACCCGGCCGTTGGGGTCGCGCGGCGCGTCGAGGAGGATCAGTCCGGCATCCTGCGCGCTGGCCACGGTGCGCCCGAAGCTGGCGTTGATGGTGCTGACCAGGCGCTGGGCGGTGCCGAAGTCGGGCTGCTTGAGCTGCAGCTCGAGCAGGCCGCGTTCGTTGCCCAGCTGCAGCGGCACCTGGCGTTCGACGGTGGCGCCGCGGGCGATCCGTCCGCCGGCCTGCTGGTTGATTTGCACGCTGCTGCCGCCGGATTCGGCGCCGGCGCCGCCGACCAGCAGGTTGCCCTGGGCCAGGGCGTAGACCTCGCCGTCGATGCCCTTGAGCGGGGTCATCAGCAGAGTACCGCCGCGCAGGCTGCGCGCATTGCCCACCGAGGACACCACCACGTCGAGGTGCTGGCCGGGCCGGGCGAAGGCCGGCAGGTCGGCAGTAACCATCACCGCGGCGATGTTGCGCAGCTGCATGTTGGTGCCCGGCGGCACGGTGATGCCCAGCTGCGACAGCATGTTGGTCAGGCTCTGTCCGGTGAACGGCGCCTGCATGGTCTGGTCGCCCGAGCCGTCCAGGCCCACCACCAGGCCGTAGCCGACCAGGGCGTTGCTGCGCACCCCGGAGAATTCGGCCAGGTCGCGCAACCGCTCGGCGCGGGCGCTGCCGGCGGCGCAGAGCACGAGCAGCAGCATCAGCAGGCGGGCGGGAAGCGGGATATTCAGTCGCATGGCGGTCGCGGCCCCATCAGAACGGCGAGATGTTGAGGAAGAAGCGCTGCAGCCAGCCCATGGTCTGGGCCTCGTTGATGTAGCCGTCGCCGACGTACTCGATGCGCGCATCGGCCACCTGGGTCGAAGGCACGGTGTTCTGCACGGTGATGGCGCGCGGATTGACCACCCCGGAGAAGCGGATGAACTCGGTGCCCTGGTTGATGGCGATCTGCTTCTCGCCGCGCACGCGCAGGTTGCCGTTGGCCATCACCTCCAGCACCGACACGGTGATGGTGCCGTTGAAGGAGTTGTTGGCCTTGGCGCCGCCACTGCCGGCGAACACGTTTTCCCCCTCGAGCTCCGTCGCCCACTCGGACAGCTTGCTGAGCTTGTCGGGCACGGTGATCGGGGTCAGGCTGGCCGAACCGTTGCGACTGGCGTTGGCGGCGGCATTCTTGCTGGCGCTGACCTGCTCGTTGAGCACCACGGTGAGGATGTCGCCGACCATGCGCGGGCGGCGGTCCTCGAACAGCGGCTGGAAGCCCTGGCGCGACTGGTAGATCGAACCATTGGCCTGCGGCAGCGGGCGCTCGGGAATCTGCACCCGCTCCTGCTCGCCGACCACCGAAGGCCGCGGCAGCTGGGCGCAGCCGCCGGCCAGCAGCGCGGCCAGCAGGACGGCAGCGGTCGCGCGGGAGGTGCGCATCACAGCTGGGCCAGCCGCGCCAGCATCTCGTCGGAGGTCTCCACGGCCTTGCTGTTGATCTCGTAGGCGCGCTGGGTCTGGATCATGCTGACCATCTCCTCCACCACGTTGACGTTGGAAGTCTCCACGTAGCCCTGGTAGAGCACACCGGTGCCGTTCAGGCCGGGCACGTTCTCGTTGGGCGCCCCGGAGCTGTCGGTTTCCAGGTAGAGGTTCTCGCCGATGCTCTGCAGCCCCGGCGGGTTGATGAAGGTAGCCAGAGTCAGCTGGCCCACCTGGCGACTCTGGGTGCTGCCCGGCTCGGTGATCGAGACGATGCCGTCCTGGGCCACCGTCACCGACAGGGCGTTGTCGGGGATGGTGATGCTCGGCTGCAGCGGGTAGCCGCTGGCGGTGACCAGCTGGCCGTCGCGGTCGATCTGGAAGCTGCCGTCACGGGTATAGGCGGTGGTGCCGTCGCTGCGCAGCACCTGGAAGAAGCCGTTGCCGTTGATCGCCAGATCCCGCGAGTTCTCGGTGTTCTGCAGGCTGCCCTGGCTGTGGATGCGCTCGGTGGCCACCGGGCGCACGCCGGTGCCGATCTGCAGGCCGGACGGCAGACTGGTCTGCGCGGTGCTGCTGGCGCCGGGCTGGCGCAGGTTCTGGTACAGCAGGTCCTCGAACACCGCGCGCGAGCGCTTGAAGCCATTGGTGCTGACGTTGGCCAGGTTGTTGGCGATCACGTCCAGCTGGACCTGTTGCGATTCCAGGCCGGTCTTGGCCGTCCACAGCGATCTGATCATCGGAATTCCTCGGGATTGGGTGGGTCGCCAGGGCCTCAGCCCTGCAGCGACAGCAGGCTGTTGGCGCGCTGGGCGTTCTCGTCGGCGCTGCCGATCACCTTCATCTGCATGTCGTAGCGGCGGGCGTTGTCGATCATCGCCACCATCGCCTCGGTGGGGCTGACGTTGCTGCCCTCCAGGGCGCCGGGGGTCAGCCGCTGGTTGTCGTCGGCCGGCAGAGTGGCGCCGACGCCGTTGGCGTCCGGCTGGCTGCGGAACAGGCCGTCCTCGCCACGCACCAGGCTGCCCGGGGCGGCGGCAACCAGCTTGAGGCGACCGACCTCGGCGATGCTCTCTGGCCCCTGGCCTTCGCCGATCGCGCTGATGGTGCCGTCGACGCCCATGCTCAGGGTGCTGCCCAGCGGCACGATCAGCGGGCCGCCCTCGCCGATCACCGGGCGGCCGAGAACGCTGACCATGCCGGTGGCATCCATCTGCAGATCGCCGCGCCGGGTGTAGGCCTCGCTGCCATCGGGCGCCTGCACCGCCAGCCAGGCGTCGCCGCGCAGGGCGACATCCAGCTCGCGCCCGGTGCTGGATACCGGCCCCGCGCTGAAATCGGCCACCGGCGTGCTGGCCACGGTCAGCGTGCGGGTGGCCAGGCCGGCGCCCTCCACGGGCACCGCCTGCATGGCCATCAGCTGGCCGCGGAAGCCCGGAGTGGCGGCGTTGGCCAGGTTGTGGCTGACCGCCGCCTGCTGCTCGAGGGTGAAGCGCGCCCCGCTCATCGCGGTATAGAGGATGCGATCCATGGCTCAGTCCGGTCAGCGCAGGCTGACTGCCTGCTGCAGCACTTCGTCCTGCAGCTTGATGGTCTGGGCGTTGGCCTGGAAGTTGCGCTGGGCAATGATCAGCGCCACCAGCTCCTTGGTCAGATCGACGTTGGAGGTTTCCACCACGCCGGCCTCGATGTCGCCGAACAGGCCGGTACCGGCCTCGCCGATCAGCGCCTGGCCGGAATCGCTGGTCTCCACCCAGCCGCCACCGACCGGGGTCAGGCCCTCCGGGTTGCGGAAGTTGGCCATGCCGATGGTGCCCAGCACCTGGGTCCGCTCGTTGGAGTAGTTGCCGATGACCTGGCCCTTCTTGTCGACGCTGATGCCCACCAGGCTGCCGGAGGTGTAGCCGTCCTGGTTGAGGCTGCCGAGCTCGAACTCGTTGGCGAACTGGGTGCTGCCGGTGACGTTGAGCTTGAAGCTCATGTCGTTGGCACCGTTGGTCAAGGCGAAGTTGATGGTGCCAGGCTCGTAGCCTTCGGCCAGCAGACCATTGCTGTCGAACGACAGCTGAAGCTCGTCGCCGGAGAACTCCTGCCCTGCCTCGGTCGCGCGGGATATCTTGATATCCCATGCATTGTTGTCGGTCTTGATGAAGTACAGGGTCAGCGTCTGCGGCGTGCCCTGGGAGTCGAACACGGTGGCGCCGTTGGCGTAGGAATAGGTGCTGGACTTGAGCGGATCGAAGGCCGCCGGGTCCAGGCTCGGCAGGGTGGCGTCCAGGTTCAGGGTGGCCTTGATCTCGCCGGTCGCCTTGGCCGGCAGGCCGGCCGCGGAGATGTTCAGCTGCTGCAGCTGGCCGCCGTTGCCGGCCGCCCCCGGGTAGCCGGTCAGGCGGCCACCCTGGGCGTTCTCCAGGTAGCCATCCGGAGTCATGGTCAGCTGGCCGTTGCGCGCATAGACGATCTGCTCGCCCATGTCGAAGCGCAGGAAGCCGCCGCCACTGATCGCCAGGTCGAGGTTGCGCCCGGTGGCTTCCAGGTTGCCGTCCTTGAAGTTCTGCTGCACCCCGGCGACGCTGACGCCCAGACCGACCTTGGCCCCGGCGTACACATCGGCGAACTGCATGCTCGCGCTCTTGTAGCCGATGGTCTGCGAGTTGGCGATGTTGTTGCCCATCACGTCGAGGTTCTTGGATGCCGCGTTGAGACCGCTGAGTGCCTGCGAAAAGCCCATTGCTTGACTCCCTGGCGCAGTGGCTGACCGCCAGCTGCGCGAATGCAACGATGAAAAGGTGGTTAGAGGATCTGGCGGATGTCCTGCAGACCGACCCGCCCCAGGGTGGCGCCGAGGTCGATCTGCGGACCGCTGGCGCCGCTGCTCACGCCACCGACCCGGGCATAGGTGAGCACGGTGGCCGGCTGGGCCTGCTCGTCGGCGAGGGCCTCGACGGCCACCCGGTAGGCGCCATCCGGCGCCACGCTGCCGTCATTGAGGGTGCCGTCCCAGACGAACGACTCGACCCCCGCCGACAGGGCGCCGAGGTCGAACTGGCGCACCAGCTGGCCGGCGCCGTCGTAGATGCTGACCTTGACCTGATCGGCTGCGCGGCCGAGTTCGACACCGAACGGGGTGGTCTCGCCGCTGCCGACCAGCACGCGGTCGCCCGGCACCAGCACGCCGCGGCCGATCAGCGCCGAGGCCTGCAGGGTCTGCCCGGCATCGATCTGCCCGGTGATGCCCTTGAGGGTCTCGTTGAGTTCCTCGATGCCGCTCAGGGTGTTGACCTGCGCCAGCTGCGAGGTCATCTCCGCGTTCTCCATCGGCTTGAGCGGATCCTGGTTCTGCAGCTGGGTGACCAGCAGGGTCATGAAGTTCGAGCGCAGGTCGTCGGCCTTCTTCTGCTCGCTGACGCCGGCCGAACTGCCGCCGCCGTTGATCGAGCTGATGACCGAGCTGTCGATGGTGTTGCTCATGCCGGCGCTCCTCAGCTGTCGCCCAGGGTCAGGGTCTTGAGCATCAGCTGCTTGCTGGTGCTCATCACCTCGACGTTGGCCTGGTAGGAGCGCGAGGCGGAGATCATGTTGACCATCTCGTTGACCGGCTCGACGTTCGGCAGGGTCACGTAGCCCCGCTCGTCCGCCAGCGGGTGCCCCGGGCGGTATTCCATGCGCATCGGCGCATCGTCCTCGATCACCTGCGCCACCTTCACTCCGCCGACGCCCTGGCTGTCGCCCCCCTGCGCCTCGAAGATCACCTGCTTGGCGCGGTAGGCCTGGCCATCCGGTCCGCTGACGCTGTCGGCATTGGCCAGGTTGCTGGCGGTGACGTTCATGCGCTGGGACTGCGCGCTGAGCGCGGAACTGGAAATGCTGAAGATGTTGAACATGGTCATGGCGGCTTACTCGGGCTGCAGGGCGGTCTTCAGCCCCTGGATGCGGCTGTTCATCAGGGTCAGGCTGACCTGGTAGCGCATCGCGTTGTCGACGAACTCGCCGCGCTCGAGATCCATGTCCACCGTGTTGCCGTCCATGCTGGGCTGGCCGGGAATGCGGTAGAGCAGCTCGCGCTCGCTGGCCAGACCGCCGAGGCGGCCGCTCAGGTGACGGGCATCGGTGGTTCTCAGCGCCTGGGGGCCGGCAGCCGGCTGCGCCTGGGCGGCCCTGGCCAGCTCCGCGGCAAAATCGAAGTCCCGCGCCTTGAAGTTAGGCGTATCGGCATTGGCGATGTTGTTGGCCAGCACCTGCTGACGCTCGGCACGCAAGCCCAGCGCCAGCTGGTGCATGCGCAGCGCACCGTCGAGCTTGTCGATCATGCGGACGTCCTCCGCGCCACTCGGCGCACAAGGGAAAGTTGTTCAGGACACAGAATAGGGGGGCGGCCGTCAGCGCAAAGGTGCGAACAGGCCGGTATTTACCGTTCAATTTCCGTCTTGGCTGCCGGCCGGCCTGCCTAGAATCTGGCCCTCCCGCTTACCTCGAGGCGCCGCCATGCCGCGTCCCTTCCTCCTTTCGCGCGGCCTGACCGGCCTCGCCGGGCTGCTCGCCCTGCTGCTGACCGGTGCGCCATCAGCCGCGGAAAGCGACCCGGTGGCTGTCGCGATCCATGATTTCCTCCGCCGCGAAGCCGCCCGTCCGGATCGCCAGGTGACCGTGGCGGTGGCGTCCGTCGCCGCGCACCTGCCGCCCTGCGCCCAGCCGCAACCCTTCCTGCCCCAGCCCACCCAGCGCCTGCTGGGCCGCGTCGCCGTCGGCGTACGCTGCGGCGACGGCGCCACCCGCTACCGGCAGGCGACGATCACGATCCACGCCGCCTACCCCGTCGCCCGCCGGGCGCTGGCGGCCGGCGAAGTGGTCACCGCCGAGCTGCTCGAACTGCAGCAGGGCGACCTCGGCCGCCTGCCGCGGCATGCCGCGCTGGACGCCGAGCAGGTCATCGGCCGCGAGCTGACCCGGGCGCTGGGCAAGGGCAGCCCGCTGCCGGTCAACGCCCTGCGCAGCGTGCCGCTGGTCGAGCGCGGCGCCCGCGTCCGGGTCGAGGCGCGCGCCGGCGGTTTCGTGGCCAGCCGCGAGGGCACCGCCCTGGACAGCGGCGGCCAGGGCGACGAGATCCGCATCCGCACCGAGACCGGCGCCGTCCTGCGCGCCCGCGTGCACAGCCGCAATCTGCTGACGGTCGATTTCTAACCCGCTCGCTCCAGGCGCATAATCTGCGACACGGAGCGCACTTTCCCGCGAACCGGGCACTCAAGTCGGCCCGCCGCGGGCCGATAGTGAAGACAGGCACCACGCAAGGGAGGTTTCCCGTGAAGATCGACAGCTCACAGCCACCGGCTCGCCCGCTTGCCACCTCGGGCAAGGAGCCGGCAACCCACGCCCAGCGCGCCCAGGCGGCGTCAGCGGACCAGTCACCATCCACGGTGACCCACCTCAGCACGTCCGACAACCGCTCGGGCAGCGAGGATATCGACCTGGCGCGCGTCGCCGAACTGCGCCAGGCCATCCGCGAGGGTCGCCTGGAAATCGATGCCGAGCGCATCGCCGATGGCCTGATCGCCAGCGTGCGCGAACAGCTCGAGCAGAACTGACCCGTATTCCGGAGCCCGCATGAGCCTGGCCAAGCATCTCGCCCGCCAATCCGCCACCCTGGCGCAGTTCATCCTCCTGCTCGAAGACGAGCAGCGCGCCCTGGCCCAGGGCCAGGTGGACGGCCAGCGCCTGAGCGAACTGGCCGCCGGCAAACAGGCGCTGCTGGACACGCTCGAACAGCTGGAGGCGCAACGCCGGCACGCCCAGCTCCGCCTCGGCTATGGCGACGATCGCCAGGGAGCGGCACGCGCCGCCGCCGACGCCGGCTGCCTCGACAGCTGGCAGCAGCTGCTCGTCCAGGCCAGCCGGGCACAGCAGCTCAACCGTCGCAATGGCGACGGCATCCGCGCGCGCCTGGAGCAGAACCAGCGCATGCTCAACTTCCTTCGCGAGGCTGGCGGCAGCGGACTCTACGGCCCGGACGGCCAGTCCCGCCATGGGCGGCACGGCGCCCTCGCCTCCCGCGCCTGAATCACACCGCCGCGCCACCCCCAGCAGATTCCGGACCAGCGCAGTCACAGAAGCGCAACATTCAAGTGATATCAATCCGACATCACTTGTGATCCGGTAACTTGCATGCTCTCCCGTCTCAACATCGCCGCCCGCCTGCACCTGGCATTCGGCGGCATCGTCCTCCTGCTGGTCGCCGCCACCGTCGTTGGCGTACAGGGGCTGGCCACCCAGAAGCGCACCGCCAACGAACTGCTGCATGTCGACATGGCGCTCCTGCAGAACGCCGCCGAAGTGCGCCGCCTGACCCTCGAGGGACGCCGCATCGAGAAGAGCCTGTTCCTCAACGTCAGCAACCCGCAGGCGGTGCAGAACTACAAGCAGCAGTGGGACGCCACCCACCAGGAGCTGACCGCGACCCTGCAGCAGGGCGTCGGCCTGGCACCCGACAGCAGTCTGGGCGAGCTGTACAGCCAGTCGGCCATCCTGCTGGACGCCTATCACTTCGGCTTCAGCGGCGTCTATGAGCGGATCGCCGCCGGCGAGATCAGCGATCCGGCCATCGCCGACATGGTCTTCGGCCAGTTCAACGACGAGATCCAGCAACTGGACCAGCAGGCCATCGCCATCGCCCAGGCCGCGCAACGGCTGGCGGCCAGCGCCGACGACAGGATCGAACAGCAGCACCGCAATGCCCTGGCCGGCCTGCTGGCCTTTGCCGCCCTCGCCGTGCTGATCGCCGGGATCATGGCCGTGCGCATCAGCCACGGCATCATCGCCCCGCTGCGCAGCGCCCTGGAGGCCACCCGCCGGGTCGCCGAGGGCGACCTGACCCAGGCCATCCACGGCAACACCCACGACGAGACCGGCCAGCTGCTCGAAGCCATGGGCGAAACCAACCGCAAACTCTCGGATCTGGTCGCCTCGCTGCATGACAACAGCGACCAGGTATTCGCCAGCGCCCACGAGGTCCTCCTCGGCAGCCAGGAGCTGGCCGCGCGCACCGACGAGCAGGTGGCCGCCCTGCAGCAGACGGCCTCGAGCATGGAGCAGATCACCGCCCTGGTGCAGCAGAACAGCGAGTCCACCGAGCAGGCCAGCCGCCTGGCCGCGACGGCCGCCGCCACGGCACAAAGCGGCGGCCGGGACGTCGAGCAGAGCATCCGTCTCATGCAGGAACTGGCGTCCAGCTCGCAGAAGATCAACGACATCATCCAGGTCATCGACTCCATCGCCTTCCAGACCAACATCCTCGCCCTCAACGCCTCGGTCGAGGCCGCCCGGGCCGGCGAACAGGGCCGCGGCTTCGCCGTGGTGGCCGCCGAGGTACGCAGCCTGGCCAGCCGCAGCGCCGCCTCGGCCAGCGAGATCCGCAACCTGATCGAGGCAATCGCTGACAAGATCGGCCATGGCGTACGCCAGGCCGAGCACAGCGGCCAGACCATCCGTGAAACCGTCGTCTCGATCGGCCAGCTCTCGACGCTGATGCAGGAGATCGCCAGCGCCACCCGCGAACAGAGCGCCGGCATCGGCCAGATCAATACCGCGATCAACCAGCTGGACAGCACCACCCAGCAGAACGCCACCCTGACCGAACAATCCCGGGCCGCCGTCGCCACCCTGGAAGACCAGGCGAGCCAGATGAGGCAACTGGTCGCCAGCTTCAGGACCGAGGACGCGGCCGAGCACGGCGAACTGCACACGCTCGAAGCCCTGCAGGGGTATACCCTCGCCCCCGCCAGGGCGCAGGAAAGCAAGAGCTACGGGCCTCAGTGGGCGACTTGCTGAGCAGGTAGAGCGCACCCAGCCATGGTTGGACCGTAATCTCATCTACACCCTGCGCCGCGGCTAACGCGCGCTTTCCTGCAGACTGGCCCTCGCATCCTTCTTCAACAGCTCAGTGTAGTGGTCTACTGATCCCGGACACCGATTTAGGCGAAAATCATCGCCATTAGAGAGGTGTTCGATGAGCAGACAGCGACGTACGTTCTCCGCAGAGTTCAAGCGCGAGGCCGCCACCTTGGTTCT
>NZ_CAJGBM010000046.1:0-3286 GCF_904426495.1 Pseudomonas sp. OF001
CGTTCTTCGAGCAACTCGGTGAGCGCTGCCAGCAGATCGAGGCTGTGGCGATGGACATGAATACGGCCTTCGACCTGGAAGTGAAACAGCACTGCCCTCAGGCCGAGGTTGTGTACGACTTGTTCCACGTGGTCGCCCGCTACGGACGTGACGTGATCGACCGCATCCGGGTAGACCAGGCCAATGCCCTGCGCCATGACAAGCCCGCTCGCCAAGTGGTCAAGCAGAGCCGTTGGCTGCTGCTGCGCAACCGGGAGAACCTGAAGGAGGATCATGCCGTTCGACTGCAGGAGTTGTTGGCAGCCAACCAGCCACTGGCCACGGTCTATGTGCTCAAGGATGCGTTGAAGGAGGTCTGGTACGCACCCAGCGTACGGGAGGGCTGGCGGCGCTGGCGAACCTGGCTGAGGCATGCCCGGGAGAGCGGCTTGGCACCGCTACAACGCTTTGCCCGCAACCTCCAGCGCTATGCCCGGGGCATCCTCGCCAGTGCACGATTCCACATGCACACCAGCCTGCTGGAGGGGGTGAACAACCGGATCAAGGTGATCAAGCGCATGGCCTATGGCTTCAGGGACGCCGATTACTTCTTCCTGAAAATCAAGGCCGCCTTCCCCGGGAAAATGCGATGAACCTAAAATTCCGCCTCCGCAACCCCTGGGGCGGCTCGTTGATACCGGTTGACGGAAATTGTTTGGGCGGGATCAACGTTGTTTTTCGGTGGAGTCGGTGGCCGTCCCGTGAGAACATTGGCGGCCGCAAAAACTGAGTGCAACACCTGACCATTCCGGTACGGTGCTGCCCCTATGTCCTATTCCGAACTCAGCGTTGAAGAGCGCGTCACCATTCAACTCGGTCAAGCTCAAGGCTTCAGCCTGCGCAGGATTGCCCTGTTGATCAAGCGATCCCCCTCGACCATCAGCCGGGAGCTGAAGCGCAATCGAGAGACCAGCGGCGTCTACTCGGCCCCCGGAGCGCAGCAGCGGATGAGGACTCGGCGCCAGGTCTGTCGGCCTGAGCGCAAGCTGGTGCCCGGCAATGAACGCTTCGAGTTGGTGGCTTACATGCTGCGTGAGTATTTGTCTCCCGAGCAGATTGCCGGCAAGCTGCGCAGCATGAACCTACCCAATCTTAGAGATGCCTACGTCTGCCGCGAGACGATCTACAACGCGATCTACGCCCTGCCCGTGGGTGAGCTGCGCAAGGAGCTGATCATCTGTCTGCGCCAAGGCAAGACGGCTCGCAGGCCGCGCTCTGGCGGTGTGGATCGGCGCGGCCAGATCCCCGACATGGTCAGCATTCACGTGCGCCCGCCGGAGATTGAAGACCGCCTGATGCCCGGTCACTGGGAAGGCGACCTGATCAAGGGCAAGGCCAATGCCTCGTCCGTGGGCACGCTGGTGGAGCGCACCAGCGGCTACCTGATGCTGATCAAGATGAACGACGCGACGGCGACCTCGGCTATGGAAGGCTTCAGCGCGGCGCTCAATCGCATGCCGCTGGCGATGCGCAAGAGCATGACCTACGACCAGGGCCGGGAGATGGCACGCCACGCCGAGATCACCCAGCAGACCGGCGTGGCGATCTACTTCTGCGACCCGCACAGCCCTTGGCAGCGCGGTAGCAACGAAAATATCAACGGCCTCATCCGCCAGTACCTGCCCAAGGGCACGGACCTGTCGGTACACAGCCAGGAACAGCTGGATGCCATTGCACTGCAGCTGAACATGCGTCCACGCAAACGCTTTGACTTCAAATGCCCGATCGAAATCATCGGCAAGGTGATGCAGGAAGCCATGGCGATCCGGCATGATGCGCCTGCTTCAATTCAATAACGGTGTTGCACTCAGACTCTGCAACCGCCATTTTTCAAATTTGGAAAGGGGCTTGGAATGCCAGCCAGGAAAGAAGACGTCGTCACAGAGAAGCGCCGCTACTTGTCCTCGGCAGCTAGGAAAGAGGAAATATTGGACGCGGCTCTGGTTGAATTCTCGGATCGGACATACAACGCCGTGTCGATGGAGCGTCTAGCGGAATGCGCGGGAATGTCAAAGGCAGGAATTTACGCGCACTTTAAAAGCAAGGAAGAGATCTTTCATGCCTTGCTCGAACGTATGACCAAGCAGCTTTGCGATTTCCAAGGCTGGCTCCCGGACGAAGATTTGACTTTGCCGGAGCTAGTAGACGTGTACCTTGATCGCCTGTACGCGACGTTTGACTCCCCCGCTACCATATCGGTCTACCGACTGCTCCTAGCCGAAAGTGCCAGAGCACCTGCACTGGTCCGGCATTGGCGAGAGGAAGTTGCGCGCGGATTACGGGAGCGGGCGCAGCTCATCATCCAGCGCAACATAGAACGCGGGGTCATTCGCCCAGGTGTCTTGACCGAGCACTTTTTCCCGCTGGCGCTCGCTCCCGCATTGCTATGGCTGAACTCTTCAATGTTATCCAGAGGCGACCCGTCAATATCGCTTGTACAGTTGCGGGAGGCGCATAGGCAACTGCTGCTTGAGCTTCTGCAGCCAGTGGTGAGTAGGGGCAGCGGGCTGAATTAGATGTCGGTTTAGTATTGCCATTACCAGCGTCGGGACCGCACTGGCATGCCATACAACCGAAGCGACTGAGCCTGCATAGCGCAACGGTGATCAAAGCGAACAAGCGGCTGCCTCGCTAAAGTGAATGAAACATGCTGACGGCGTCCAGACATTGCTAATCGCGGCATCCCCAAAGTTTGAGCAGCCTCAACCTCGTTCTGAATACACAAACCGCCCGATGCGCTGCACCGGGCGTCTTAAAGATTGGGGCTGGGGGAAACGCTGCAGCCATTAAGTGCTACATCGCGCCAGAGTCTCTCAGGGCCGCAAACCAAAACACAAAATGTGTCAGGGCAGGGTGAACAGCACCTTCACTGAATCATTGACCGCGGCGCTGTCGACATAGCCGATAGCGTCGGCTTCGGCGGCGACTTTGGCTACAACCGCCGAGTCGCCGGCTTCGGCCGGCAGGGGCTGGCCCTTACCGGTGAATACCAGGCCCGACCAGTAGGACTTCAGCTGGGCTTCGTTCTTGCTGGTGACGGCGGAGTAGAATTTTTCCTTGGTGGGATTCCAGTCTTTCTGGTCGATGCCGCTTAAGGTTTTGTCCCTGCCGAGAAAAATATGGGTAAGCGGATTAAATGGTTGATCTTACCTTTGCATGAGAGTGAGACAGACCGGCATCTCATCGGATTATCTGGTTGATGCTTCACCTACTGCTGGTGCATGTTTCCTTCGCTAATTCCAGCAAG
>NZ_CAJGBM010000047.1:0-2938 GCF_904426495.1 Pseudomonas sp. OF001
CCGCTGGCTCATGCCGCGCAGCAGACCGACCTGGATGTTGGAGCGCTCTTCAATGCTGAGTTCGTGGTAAGACATGGCAACACCGTACCGGAAAGGTCAGGTGTTGCACTCAGTTTTTGCCGCCGCCGGGTCTTAAGGGGGACGACGATAGTGATGGCATGTTGATTTTCTCGAAGGGTGGCAGGGCGCAGGTTTTGGACTTTACTGATAGTTTCAAAGGAGAACCCTCATGACACACGACATGCCAGCCTATGGCCTGTGGGGATTGGTGATCATCAACTCATTGGTGTTCATCATCTTCGCGTTCAGCTTTTTCAAGCCAAAGTCAGCTCGTGATTGGCGAAGTTTTGGTGCTTTCAGCGCATTCCTGGTGGCGCTGTTCACCGAGATGTATGGCTTTCCGCTGACAATTTATCTGCTGTCGGGCTGGCTCGGCACCCGCTATCCCGGCATCGACTTTTTCTCGCACGATGCGGGCCACCTGCTTGAGGTCTTGTTCGGCTGGAAGGCCAACCCCCATCTGGGGCCGTTCCACATCGCCAGCAGTGTCTTCCTTATTGCTGGCTTCTGGTTGCTGGCCTCTGCCTGGCGAGTGCTGTACGAGGCACAAAGGTCAGGCAAGCTCGCCACCACTGGACCTTATGCGAAAGTCCGTCATCCGCAATATATCGGTTTCGTGTTGATCATGTTCAGCTTTCTGTTGCAATGGCCGACATTGATAACAATTGCCATGTTTCCGATTCTCGTGTTCATGTATACGCGCTTGGCGAAATCTGAAGAGCGTGATGCGCTTGCTCAGTTTGGTGATGCTTATCGTCGATACATGAATGAGGTCCCCGCTTTCATTCCTCGTTTTGGTGGTCATAAAGTGCAAGCCAAATCGTAATTTCGACTTAGTGAGATGAGTGATGAAATATGGAAAAGTATAACGGCATGCGCACGGAAGAGTCGGGGAAGTCGGGCGGGTCTATGAGGACGGTAACTGATCCAGTCTGTGGCATGGAGGTCAATCCGGAGCCAACGACGCTCAGTCAGGAGTACCAAGGGCGGCGTTTCTGGTTCTGCTCGAGTCGCTGCCAAGGGGCGTTCGCCAAGGCGCCAGAGCGCTATATGGGCAAGGTTGAGCATGAAGGTTGCAGTCACGAGCATACCCATGATGGTCCTCACGGAGGCAGCTCCTCGGTGGCAACCCCTCGCGCCAATGAACATGGTGTGGAGGGCAAAGCCAAGGATCCCATCTGCGGCATGCTGGTGAACAAGGCTACGGCCCTGAAGAGTGAGCGCGGCGGGCGCACTTACTACTTTTGCAGCGAGAGCTGTAAACAAACCTTCGAGTCCCCCGAGACTGAGCTCAAGCGGATGAAAACACGGGTGACCATTGCGCTCACCGGTGTGCTTGCTCTTGCCATCCTGCGCGCGGGAGCATTCATTGGTCTCGCTACTGGCGCCACCATCCTGACCTGGGTGCCGATTGACGCACTTCCCTTCTTCACCTGGGGCGTATGGTTGTTTCTGCTGGTAACTCCGGTGCAATTCATCGGTGGCTGGAGCTTCTATAAGGGTGCGTGGAATGCCATTCGCACGCGCAGCATCAACATGGACTTCCTGATCGCGCTCGGCACAACGGTTGCCTACTTCTATAGTGTCGCCGTGTTGTTCTTCCCTGATGTCCTGCCGATCAAGGTCGATGAGCGAGACGTCTACTTCGAGGTTTCGGCAGTTATTATCGCCTTCGTGCTGCTGGGCAAGTACATGGAGGAGATCATCAAGAAGAAATCCTCTGCTGCCGTGCGGCGGCTGCTGGACCTGAAGCCAGCTACGGCCCACGTGCTACGCGACGGCAAGGAAGAGGAGATCCCGGCCGAAAGCATCATGGTCGGTGAGATCGTGGTGGTGAGGCCTGGCGAGAAAATTCCCACCGATGGTGCAGTCACCGAAGGTGAAACGAGCATTGATGAATCGATGCTGACCGGTGAGTCGATGCCGGTGGAAAAGAAGCCTGGCGCAGCTGTGATCGGTGGCACGCTCAACCGCTCGGGGCTGTTCCGCTTCAAGGCTACCAAGATCGGTAAGGAAACCGCTCTGGCACAGATCATCAAGATGGTGGAAGACGCCCAGGCGAGTACGGCGCAGATCCAGCGGCTCGCGGACAAGGTCACTGGCTATTTCGTGCCGGCAGTGGTTCTGGTTGCCCTGCTTGCCTTTTTCGGTTGGTGGGCCTTTGGATTCTTCCCCCAGGGCCTGCTCGCCTTCATTGCCGTACTGATCATTTCCTGCCCGTGTGCACTCGGCGTTGCAACGCCGGCTGCATTGATGGTTGGTGTCGGCAAAGGTGCGGACATGGGCATCTTGATACGGGGCGGTGAGGTGTTGGAGCGTGCTGAAAAGCTCTCGACCGTCGTTTTCGACAAGACCGGTACGATCACCCGTGGCGAGCCGACGGTGACCGATATAGTGCCACTTAAAGACATCGATGAAGCGGGTGTTCTGGCTCTGGCTGCAGCCGTTGAAATTGGCTCTGAGCACCCCCTTGGCGAAGCCATCGTGCGCGCAGCTCAGCATCGTGGTTTGGTGCTTGAGGCCGCTCGCGGCATCAAGGGCATAGCGGGTCACGGCATCCAGGGGGAGTTGCACGGCACATTGGTCTGGCTCGGCAACCGGCGTCTATTCCAGCAGCAGAACATCGCGATCAGCCATGCGGAACAAGCCATGGCCCAGCTGGAAGCCCAAGGCAAAACCGCAATGCTGGTTGGTCGGGGGGGGGATCTGCTGGGCATCATCGCGGTGGCTGACACGCTCAAGCCGGAAGCTGCCGAAGCCATTAGTGAACTCAAATCGCGTGGTATTCAGGTGGTTCTTTTGACTGGTGACAATCAACGTACGGCCAAGGCGATTGCTCAACAGGTTGGAATCGATCGTGTCATCGCCGAAGTATTGC
>NZ_CAJGBM010000048.1:0-2640 GCF_904426495.1 Pseudomonas sp. OF001
TATTCCTGCGCATCAAGCTTCGGCAACTGCTCCAGGAAGGCCACCATTCCCCATATATACTCATCGCCCATGCTCTTGCCCCAGGCAGGCATGCCCGAAGCCTTGATCCCATGCTTGATGATCCAGAATGTGGCTGCGGGGTTGCCATTAGCTCCCACCTTACTCAAGTCGGGCGGAGCTGGATAAAGGCTCTGGCTGAGTTCGGTTTCACTCACCCCTGGAGCCAGGTGGCAACCGATACACATCGAGTTGTAGTTACCGGCGCCTGATCGAATCATCTTTTCATCGGCGAGATTGGGAACCTCGACATCCCTGGCTCGCACAGCAATCGAACGCTCGCGCGCAGTGTTCAGCAGCGCATGAATTGCTGGGAAATGCGGGTCATCAGCCCCCACGTTGATAACGCCGGAATACACGACGCCGGCACCAACTACTGCTGCAACAAGGCTGGCCAGCGTCAGGGTTTTTATAGTTCTTTTCATTTCATTTGATCTCTCAGAACCAGATTCGGACACCAGCCACCAAACGCGCCTCGCTGACATCCTCGTCCTCTTCGCGCAGCAGGTCGGCGGTGTTGCCGTAGGCGCGGGTCCAGTTCACCCCAATGTATGGAGCAAATTCGCGGCGAATCTCGTAGCGCAGGCGCAGGCCAAGCTGGGTGTCGCTAAGGCCCGAGCCGACGCCACGCTCCTCATCATTGCGGCCGAACAGATTGACTTCAGCGACTGGCTGCAGGATGAGGCGGTTGGTCAGCAGCATGTCGTACTCGGCACTCAGGCGTGCAGCACTCTGCCCCCCTTCGCCCAGGAAGGCGGTCGCCTCGGTTTCCAACCCATACAGCGGCATGCCCTGCACGCCGAAGGCGGCCCAGGTCTGCGGCGAACCCGGTTTGAAGTCCTGCCGTACCCCGGCCACGGTTTCCCACCAAGGACCGATGGCGTGGCTCCACAGCAGCTGCAGTTCGGCCTCTTCGGTGTGACCGTTGAGGCGCTCGCCTTCGGAGCGGAAGGCGAGGCGGTCGATATTGCCGCCAACCCAACCACTCAGATCCCAGCTCAGCGCGCTGCCGTCGTCGGCATCCTGCCACTCCAACTGATCGGCGAGAAACAGGTAGTTGATCCCGTCCTTGTGCATGGCGTGTGGTGGCAACGGCGGAAAGGCTGCTGCGCGGTCAGCGTCAGTCAGCGGTGGCACCGGAGCGCCCTGGTACCGACGCTGAGGCTGACTTGCTTGGCTCGTCGACCGCATCTCCATGTGCTGCTGATGCATTTGCATCATCTGCTCATGGCTCATCTGGCCACCATGCATCTGCTGCATCATCTGGCCATGGTCCATGCTGCCGTGATTCATCATCGGCATGCCTTGTTCCGATGTGGCAGCCTTTTGAGGCTCGGCTTGTGGATTATGTGCACTAGGTTGGCCGTTCGACGGCGAAGCGCTTCCGCCATGACCAGCGTGAGCCGAGTGGTCCTCGACCTCGACCGCTTGAGCGGCACCGACCATCCCGAGACTCAGGGCGAATACGAGGGGAAACTTATTGCCCATTTTTCCCGTCCTTGGCGCCAGACGCGGCTTTTGCCGGGGGCATACCGTCATGATTCATCTGCCCTTGACCCATGTTCTGGTCGTGCATCTGTTTCATCATCTGGTCATGGTCCATGCCACCATGGTCCATCATCTGGCTGTGGTCCATCATGCCGCCTTGCGGCATTTGGCCACTTCCCATGTTCATGTTGCCCTGACTCTTCATCTCGCCAGGCTGGGGCTTCTGAGCGGCCGGCTTGCCGGTTTGGGTATTCTGCGGGTGATGTCCTTCGTGCTCGCTCTGTGCCATCGCATTCGACAGAGCGCCAAGCAGGCCAAAGGCCAAGGCGCTGGCGAACAGGGTTTTGCGCAATTGGAAGGTGGTCATCTCAGCTCTCCTCATTCTTCGACGCGGACTTCACGGAACATTCCGAGGTCCATGTGCATCAACAGGTGGCAGTGGTAGGCCCAGCGGCCCAAGGCATCGGCAGTCACGCGGTAGCTGCGCTTCGAGCCAGGCGGCATGTCGATGGTGTGTTTGCGGACCAGGAAGTTGCCATTTTCATCTTCCAGGTCACTCCACAGACCATGGAGGTGAATGGGGTGGTGCATCATGGTGTCGTTGACCAGCACGATGCGCAGCCTTTCACCATATTTCAGCCGGATCGGCTGGGCGTGGGCGAATTCCACACCGTCGATGGACCAGGCGAAACGCTCCATATGACCGGTCAGGTGCAGCTCGATGGTCCGACTTGGCACCCGGCCGTCAGGATCGGCGAAACGGCTGCGCAGATCGGCATAGGTCAGGACTCGACGACCATTGTTGCGCAAGCCAAGGCCTGGATCGTCCAGCTTGGCCACCGGCATCATGGTCTGCATGTCCACCAGCGGATTGCCGTTCTCGCTGCTCGGGTGGCTCTGCATAGTCATAGCTCCGGCAGCACCATGCTGCATACCGGCCATCTGTCCATGATCCATTCCAGACATTTGACCATGATCCATCCCAGGCATTTGGCTGTGATCCATACCAGCCATGCTCGCATGGTCCATCCCCGCGGAGCGACCGGCTCCGTGATCCATGCCGGCCATTCCGCTCATGTCCGAGTCGCCTTGGGC
>NZ_CAJGBM010000049.1:0-2549 GCF_904426495.1 Pseudomonas sp. OF001
TCGGCTGGCTGAAGGAGAGCCGCAGGATTGGCACTCGCTACGACAAGCTGGCAAGAAGTTTTGCCGCTATGGTCACGCTGGCCTGCACGCTGCGGTGCCTACGGCAGTACTTTTCGTACAGAACCTAACAGAAATCGACCAAGGGCAAACCGTAGACACGGTGCTCGTTGCTCCGTAATGTGCACTGCAGCCATATCTTGAATTTATCGCTTCCCTTTTTCGTACTTACTGGATCGACGCCAAGCTGATTAATGAGTTACAAAACAGAAGAAGATTATTAGAAAAAACTGACAACCACACCCCCATGTCATCCAATTACATGTAATTCCGAAATGACAATATACATAATGATGATTCACAGCGAAGAGAGACCAGCACAATGAGACTGACATTCCACAAGCTAGCATGGCGCAGCCATTTTCCAGGCCAGGCTCGCAATGCGTGCTATCTAAAGCCAGACAACTGGGATGATTACGGCCACAAGACATTATTTAGCATTACCCTCTTTGACGAGCAAGGTAATGAGAAATCCCTGGGCAGCATTAAAATAGGCTTTGTCGGCCAGAACCAAGGGTGGACTGAAGAGAGAATCCCGCAGCAGTTTGACATGTTGCCTGACGACTTTTATTCCCTCGGCCAAGACGCAGACTACTACCAAAACATAATAGATGACCTCCCTCAAGAAGTAGCCGACAACATCCTGTCAGCTCTCGGCGACGTCGTATATGACCCTAATCGCCTACAGCTCGCCGAAAACGAACGCGCTTTCAATACCTCCCTGCTAAGGTCTGTGCATCGCACATCTATTGAAAATCAGTTCAGAAGAATCCTGAATCATGAGGCACCGTTAACAAGCTATGATTTTTTCTATGAAAAAGCTGCCAATGAGCGTTATTCCGGGATAAAAGTCGAATTCACTGTCGAACCAAACTCCAAGCCGTCATCAAATATTCACATATTGATCGGCCGCAATGGTGTTGGAAAAACAACCCTCCTGAATAATATGGTTGACGCTCTTGTTCCTGGGCGGGGCACCGTGGAGGAAACCGGATATTTTTCCACTCCATCACCATGGGGGCGAGTCGCTGCGCTAGGCGAAAATTACTTTGCTGGCGTTGTCTCGGTCTCCTTTAGTGCCTTTGATCCTTTTATTCCCCCCAATGACCGACGCAATGCCAATGCCGGAATACGCTACTACTATGTGGGACTAAAGAAACGCATCAACCAGCAAGGACAGGACCTATGGTTGGTGAAGGACAAAAGTGACCTATGCAGAGATTTCACAAGCAGCCTAGAAATATGCTTTTCGTTAACAGCCAAGAGAGATAGATGGGTAAGAGCCGTTAATAAGCTGGAGTCCGACTTAAATTTTGCCGAGATGGATTTATGCCGACTAACCAATCTTTATGCTGACGATTCATCCGATAGAAGGCAGAATTTTTTTGGCATAGCTAATTCCCTTTTTGAGCGAATGAGCTCAGGCCATGCCATTGTTCTGTTAACCATTACAAAACTAGTTGAAACAATTGAAGAAAAAACCTTAGTCCTGCTTGACGAACCAGAAAGCCACCTCCACCCGCCATTACTATCAGCATTCACACGGGCGCTATCTGACTTGTTGACCAATCGTAATGGCGTGGCAATTATCGCCACCCATTCTCCGGTAGTCCTGCAGGAAGTACCTAAAAACTGCGTCTCCATAATTAGAAGGACAAGACTTATCACCAACATCGACAGACCAGAAAGCGAAACCTTTGCAGAAAATGTTGGCACTTTAACTCGAGAAGTATTTGGCCTAGAGGTTTCCAAATCTGGATTCCACAACTTACTTGCAACCTCCGTTGCCGAAGGCAGGAGCTATGAAGATATAGAGCAAGAATATCATCATCAACTCGGCTTTGAAGGGAAAGCAATTCTGCGCTCAATGATTGTGAGTAGAGACTCGCAATCAAGGAGCAATTAATGAGAGCCATAGCCGCACCAAATTATAATATCCAGGACGTGTATCTTACATGCATAACCAGCATTGCAGATGAAAGCGTACGCAATCGCCTCGACTTGGCAAAAAATGAAATTGTCGCCGCAGGACTTGATTACAAGACAAGAGCAGAGAACAAGCAGCTCTATACGATCCCACCCAACAATTGCGGGAACGATGAGACCGCCTTATGCTCAGTAACAAAAAACGAGCTCAAGGATATTTACAGTTCGCACATGGTGGGAAAAACAAAGCCTGCAAGAATCATCTATGACTCCTTGTTATCTCAAGCTCCATTGGGGAGATGCCCGCTTTGTGGCTTTGGACATGCCTCCACCCTAGATCATTATTTGCCAAAGTCCAAATTCCCTCAATTTTCAATATTACCATTAAACCTGATACCATCCTGCAAGGATTGCAACACAGGGAAAGGCACAATAACTGGGCAGCGGCAAAAACTGAGTGCAACACCTGACCTTTCCGGTACGGTGTTGCCATGTCTTACCACGAACTCAGCGTTGAAGAGCGCTCCAACATCCAGGTCGGTCTGCTGCGCGGCATGAGCCAGAGG
>NZ_CAJGBM010000050.1:0-2381 GCF_904426495.1 Pseudomonas sp. OF001
CCTCTGGCTCATGCCGCGCAGCAGACCGACCTGGATGTTGGAGCGCTCTTCAACGCTGAGTTCGTGGTAAGACATGGCAACACCGTACCGGAAAGGTCAGGTGTTGCACTCAGTTTTTGCCGCTGCCGGGATTATGGGATTTGCCCGTATGCGGCTACTCGCTGTGATGATGGAGGTGAAGAGATTGGGGCTACTAAAGTTCATGGGGCGACACCTTGTGGTTATCTGGGATTTCAGAACTGCTTGAGGTGTAGGCACTTCATAACTGGCCCGGTTTTTATGGGGGGATTGCTCTCAATCACCAATGAAATTCTGCTGGAGGCAAATGAGCAGTCTGAGGTTTGTCGTGACCTTCAAAATAAAGTTGCTGCGCTTTCTGCTTCGCTCGATGAGCTTGATCGGCTTGAATATATTGCTGATTTGAAAGGGGAAGCTTTTGATTCTGGCACGCGAAAATCCCTTGAGTTCAAGATCAGGAAGTTGGACTCGGAGTATGAAAGTGCTGCAAAGAAAATGGATATGCTCCTGTGTGACCTCCAGTCGTCATATAGGCTTGTTCAGCTATCTCAGTCTGTCGTAAATGGCCATGATAACTGTGATGATTCCGGGATTTCATTGATTAAGATGTCAGACTCCGAGTTGCAGGTTGAAATTGAGGATGTATCGTATTTCCAGCAGCTTCAAGAAATTTGTGAGAATGCCGTGATTTATGAGAGCTGTAATGCCTCTCGAGCGATTATACCGCGGTCACAACTCCTTGATAGGATGGCATGCCTAAACGAACTTGCCCCAAGTTTGTTTATGCTTTCAAAAGAAGATCAGCTTAAGATAGGCAATCAGCTTGTAGCCCTGTTCAAGGCCAGGTTGAAATCATGGGAGAGGGTAGATAGTCTTGTTAATGGAGGTATAAAGCTTTCTGATCTTGTTGGGACGGAGCGAATCGAGCGATCTGAGATTGAGCTTATAACCAAGAGTTCTGTTCCGGCTTTGGTTTAGGGGTGGGTATGAGTCCAGAAGAGTTGCTAGAAAAACTCAAAGATTCTTCTTCACAGAAGACATGCCAAACGCTTGATGCAATATATCAGATTTGTGTCGAGCAAGAGCGGCGTGGTTTGAATGAGTTCTCGGTTGCTACTATTGCTCGCCTTGGTTACAAAAGGGGGGTTCCCAAGGCTCAAAGCCTTCGTAATGCTACTGGAGAGAAGTATCGTGCGCTGATCAGTTCTTTTGAGGAGCGTAATGCCGCTAAGAGTCCGCGCTCTAAAGATAAGTCTGAGGATGATTGGATTGAGGAAATTCAAAATCCAAAGCATAAACTGCTTGCGCGCATTCAGGCGTCGCAACTGGCTGCGGCAAATAAGAAGATTAAGGAATTTGTTCCGCCAGGGACTCGTATTGAGATTTTGGACTATCAAAGTGATAAGGGCGATGGAGGGGCGCTTAGTAGTCTCGAGAGGCGGGCTCTTGAATATATCGTCTCGGATGAGTTTCTGGATAAGTGGCGGTTTGCTGTTTCGGAGTTTGGTGAGATTGTCGATTCGTCAGGCTCCGTGGTTCTTAAGGCAGCTACCGTTGATGCTGTTAAAAAGGCTTTAAAGTACATGTAGGGTTTTTATGAGTGCGAACCTGATTACTCCTGAAGGTTATGAAGAGCTCAAAAGTGAGCTTGATTTTTTGTGGCGTGAGGAACGGCCTGCTGTAACGAGACTAGTTCAGTGGGCAGCAAGCTTGGGGGATCGGTCTGAAAATGCTGACTATCAGTATAATAAAAAGCGGCTTAGGGAAATTGATAGAAGGGTTAGGTATTTAAGGGGAAGGATTTCTGACCTGCGAGTTGTTGAGTATAGTGAGACACAGGAGGGAAAGGTCTTCTTTGGGGCTTGGGTTACCTTGGTTGGGGAGGAGGGAGAGTCTCTTTCGTTCAGGATTGTAGGGGTTGATGAGATATATGGGAAAAAGAACTATATATCGATAAACTCTCCAGTCGCTAGGGCATGTATTGGGAAGAGTGTGGGTGACGAGGTTTTTGTAATAACTCCAGATGCAACAAAATGCTGGGAGGTTGACTCGATCACCTATGAGGGGCGTCTCGAAAAATAGTGTTTAACGATTGGCTTTTCTGGTGTCGTGTTGAGAGATTTTGCTCGAAATTACCGTTGGGGGTGTGATCTTTTTCAGCCCCACTGGAACGCAGCACCAGCATGCTGAGCTGCGATCCAGCTTCCCACCTGCCTCCCGTGTCGGAGATACAGGGCTAGGTTCTGTACGAAAAGTACTGCCGTAGGCACCGCAGCGTGCAAGCCAGGGTGACCATTGCAGCAAAACTTCTTGCCAGCTTGTCGTAGCGAGTGCCGATCCTGCGGCTCTCCTTCAACCAGCCG
>NZ_CAJGBM010000051.1:0-2042 GCF_904426495.1 Pseudomonas sp. OF001
GACCATGATCCATCCCAGGCATTTGGCTGTGATCCATACCAGCCATGCTCGCATGGTCCATCCCCGCGGAGCGACCGGCTCCGTGATCCATGCCGGCCATTCCGCTCATGTCCGAGTCGCCTTGGGCGCCATGAGCGTCATGCCCACCGTGCCCCATGTCATCCATGCTCAGCGTCGGGCGTGAATCTGGCGTGGGCACCGGGGCGCTCAGCCCCTCGCGAACAGCCAGGGTACCGCGTGCGTAGCCGCTGCGGTCCATGGACTGAGCGTACAGGGTGTAGGCCTCCTGGCTCCCATCCGGGGTGACGATGACGTCGTAGGTTTCCGCCACGGCAAGACGCAGCTCGTCAACCTCCACTGGGTCGACATACTGGCCATCCACGGCCACTACGGTCAGTTTGAGGCCGGGGATGCGGAAGTCGAAGTAGGTCATCGCCGAGCCGTTGATCAGACGCAGGCGGATGCGTTCGCCGGATTGGAACAGCGCGGTCCAGTTGCCGTCCGGTGCTTGGCCGTTGAGCAGGTAGGTGTAGGTGGCACCGCTGACGTCGGCGAGGTCAGTGGGGCTCATGTTCATTTTCGCCCAAGCCCAACGCTCACTGACCGTCTCGCTCCAGCCCTTGTCGGAGACGTCGTTGATGAAGTCGCCAACCGTGCGGCGGTGCTCGTTGTAGTAGTCGGAGCGCTTCTTCAGTTTGGCCAGCACGCTGGCCGGGTTCTCGTCGGTCCAGTCGGAGAGCATCAGCACGTAGTCGCGCTCGTACTGGAAAGGTTCGGGCTCCAGCGGGTCGATCACCAGCGGACCATAGACACCGAGCTGCTCCTGGAAACCGGAGTGGCTGTGGTACCAATAGGTGCCATTCTGCTTAACCTTGAACTTGTATTCATACATGCCATCCGGGGCGATGCCAGCGAAGCTGAAGCCCGGCACGCCGTCCATGTTGGCCGGCAGCAGAATGCCGTGCCAATGGATGGAGGTGTCCTGCGGCAGGCGGTTGCGCACCCGCAGGGTCACGGTATCGCCCTCGCGCCAGCGCAGCAGCGGGCCGGGAATCGAGCCATTGATGGCCATAGCGGTGCGCGCTTTACCGGTAATATTGACCGGCAGTGCGTCGATGGTCAGGTCGAACTGGGTACCGCTCAAGGCCGTCGGCTGGCCGGGGCTGGTCAGCGCCCAGACGGGTTGCCGCCACAGACCCAGGCCCGCGAGCACCCCGCCTACCGCCAAGCCTTTGATGAAGGTTCGTCTTGAAGTCTTGCTTTGCATGCCGTTACGTCCACTCAATCCGAAGAGGCTTAGGGCTGCCTGATCCGCATGAGACGGTAGTTGGCAGCTTTTCTTGGGGGCTAGCCCCCATTGCCAGATTTACTGTCGTCAACTCACCGTGCAGCTCGGCAGCCGGGTTAATGAGTTCACCACACTTAATCCAATCGAAAGATTACATTCTTGTAAGACTTTGGACGCTCAGCAGTTGGTGTGCTTGGCTGATTTTTCTTTCTCGCCAACCACGGTGGGCTTTTCGTTCTGTTGCTGAGCCACCCGATAAGCCTCCATCGAGGCTTGGCGAGCTTGCTCCATACGCGCGAAAGTACGGTCTCCCCCTCCTTCGGCCAGCGCCAAAGAAGAGGTGGTCAATGCAGTGACTACGAACAGGGTTTTGAGCGCTTTCATCTGGGAGTCCTCGCCAGTTGGATTGCCCCGCCTGAACCAGGATGCTTACAGGGAGGCGAACATTTACATAGAGCAACTTTAACGCAGGGAGGCTGTCAGAAACCTGAGATGAATATTACAATTCTGTCAGTTTTCATATGACTATCTGAAGCATGTGTACCGATCACGGCCCAACCAGTCAAACTGGCCTCCAGACCGCTCCATAACTGACCCGACCATCAAAATCGCCGCCCATCCAAGCGTATGGGGACATGGCCAGAGAGCCACCCAAATAGCTCTGAAGCTGACCGCCCCGGCACTATTAAACATTCACGCCGGGGCGATTAACAACCAAACCAGCTTCAGTGCACGTTGACTTTTCCCAGCATTC
>NZ_CAJGBM010000052.1:0-1939 GCF_904426495.1 Pseudomonas sp. OF001
CCGATCGACCAGTGGATCAGTCGCGCGATCATTGGCTATCCCCTTGCTTGCTGAGTCGTTCGATGATCAGCCCCGAATCGGTCAGTTGGGCGCCAATTCGCACGCGATCTCCAACCTTCAGTCCGGCTGCAACCTCGGGGTTTGCCAGGGGAAATGCCATGGTCATACCGGGCATGTTCAAGCTCTTGAACGGCCCGTGTTCCAAGGTGACCTCCTGTCCATCGAGCCCGCGGATCACCCCTTCCGACTCATGCAGCGGCGTGGGCGGCGGCATATCTTCAGCGGCTCGCGCCACCACCCCCTGCAGGCTTGCTTCGGAGTCGAGCAGGAACTGTCCGGAGACCACTATCTCTTGGCCTTCAGACAGCCCGGAGATTACCTCCACACGGCCCTCCGACTCGCGGCCGATTTGCACTTCAATGGGCTGGTAGCGGCCTTCGTGCTCGGCCAGCATGACCAGGGAGCGCTTGCCGGTACGGATGACCGCTTCACTGGGAACCAGCAGGGTGGGCTGCTCGATCCGGCTGCTCAGGCGTACCGCGGCGAACATGCCGGGGCGTAGCTTGCCATCAGGATTGGGCAGTTCGCTGCGCACCGTCAGCGTGCGGGTCTGCAGATCGGCGCTGGGCAGCAGGGCGATCACGCGCCCCTGCAGGGGCTGGCCAGGGAAGGCAGTCAAGTTGGCGCTTATTTCTGCCCCGACCTGAATGGTTGCCGCCTGGGCCTCTGGAATTGCGGCATCCAGCCAGACAGTGGAAAGCCCGTTGATGCGGGCTAGGTCCTGCCCGGCCGAAACGGCCATGCCGGCGCGAACTTCCAGCGACTGCAGCTCGCCCGCCATGGGGGTGGTTACGGTGTGCACGGCGTTTGGTTTGCGCGTGCGTTGCACGCGCTCGATCACCCCCAGCGGCATGCCCAGCAGACGCAGACGCTCCCGCGACGCCTCGATCAGGCGCGCATCGCCACTTTCAAGTACCGCGATGAACTCCAACTGGGCTGCTGACCACTCGGGTATCAGCAGATCTGCCAGAGGTGTTCCTGCGGGCAGGACATCACCGGGGGCATGCCCATACACGCGCTCGACGAATCCGCCCGAGCGGGCCTGCAGCGTGGCCACCTGCCGCTGGTTGTAGGCCAAGGAACCCACGGCTCCGATACCGGCTGGCAGCACCGCGCGGACCACCTTTGCGGTGCGCATGCCCAGGTTCTGCACAGCTTGCGCCGGCACGCTGAGCGTGGAGGAGTCCTGCTCCGCTCCAGCGTACTTCGGCACCAGTGGCATATCCATGTACGGCGACTTGCCAGGTTTGTCGAAGCGTTGTTCAGGCTTCATTGGGTCGTACCAGTAGAGAATCTGGCGATCATCCGGATTGGCATTTGTCATAGGCGAATCGCCATGGCTGACACTTCGTTGCCCTAGCCAGAAACCGCCTGCAACGCTACCTGCCGCAATGGCTATGGCCAAAAGGGAATATCCGAGTACGGAGGTTTTCATTTCAGGGGCTCCACGTAGGCGTAATACAGGCTTGCGGAGAGTTGGCTCAGCTTGCGCTGTTGTTCGATTTGGCGAAGTTGCGCCTCGATCAGCTCGCGGCGTGCTGCGATGACCGTAGTCAGTTGGCTGTTCCCCGCTTTGTAGGCGGCGAGTTCCAGGTCGGCGCGTTTGCTCGCCAGTGGGATGAGGATGCGCTCTGTACGATCCAGCGCCCTGCGCAACTGCTCGAGTTCGGCCAAGCCGCTTTCCAGCTCTACCTGGTGTGTGCGGAGCAGCACTTCCTGTTCTGCCTCCATTTGGGCAACGCTGTGCTGTTTGGCATTGATCCGGGGGCCTTGGCGAGAGCCTACGAACATCGGCAAGTCGAAAGTGAACTGCAACATCGCCATGTCGCCGAACTGGTTGTCGCGGTTGTTGTAGGCGAGCTCGACGCTCCAGTCGGGC
>NZ_CAJGBM010000053.1:0-1782 GCF_904426495.1 Pseudomonas sp. OF001
ACATTCGGCCACGCAAGCGCTTCGGCTTCAAGTGCCCCATCGAGGTCATGACCGAACTGATGGCCAAGCATCATGAGGCACCTGCTTCACTCCAATAACCGTGTTGCACTCAGTTCCTGCAACCGCCATGCATTGCCTTCTGAAGATCAACTTGAGTTAAGCCAGAGCTTCGCGCTCTATAGCCATACGCATGGCGATGACCATGCTCTGTAGTACCCAATTCCTTCTTGCACTCTAAACCGATTCGCCGCACAGCCCGCTCGTGCTTGCTTTGAAAATTTTTTAACGTCTCCGGCTCCCCATCATCCTTCGTGAAGGCAAATGGATGAAAAACCTTGGGCTCCGCACGCTGATACTTCAGATACTTTACCCAAACATCCAGAAAATCTTTCGCCTTATGCGTGGGACTAAAAATAACTTCAAAATAGCCATCCTTGCTAGTCAATAGAGGATTTTTCCACCCTGAATATAAGCGCTCAGTCAACCGATAGGAGTTCCTAGGTTTATAGATCGTTTCACTCAAAAGATATTCCGCCCTATTTTTATACCTAGGATCAGGAGACCTTCCAGATTTCGGATGGTAAACTCTAACCAAAGCTTCTCCCTTGTGAACAGGATGAATCGTTATATCCGAAACAAATATATGAAAAACCTCACACTTACGAAGCCCACCATAATTCATCAACATTGTTATTGCCTGAGACCTGTAATCAGGAACTCCATCAACAACAAAACCATCACGAATGAGATCTTCTATTTTTCCTTCAGGAAAGCGCTCTGCTTTTTCATTGCTAACAACAGGAGGCTGCGGCATGTAAATCAATCTTTTCAGGGAGGCCTCTTTTTTAGCCTCGCTGGGCGAAGATAGATGATTCAAGAATACATTTGAATTCTTTTTATAGTAGGCACACCAATTAAGACGCTCCTCCCAGCTTGTTGCCCTCCTAAAGGGATTTATTCTTTTATCATCATAACCATCTTGCTCGGCAAGAAAATCAGTATAGTTAGTAATGTGAAAAAGAATCACATTGGCATCAGCCGAATTTCGCCCCCTCCAAAAAAGCCCCAAAGGGTCATTACTCGTCTCATAATCGATTGTCCCAACCTCCAACGCTCGCGTGAAGCTCTTTAATAGCTCCACTGTTTTCCTGAAGCCCGTGGCAGCCTCTATATAATCGATTAAAAGCCTCAACGAAAAAACAGATTTCTCCCTCCAGGACTCGCTCTTTTCCGAGTACCATGCCAAATAGCGCACATGGGAAATCAGAATCCCACTACGCGTATATATCGCAGGCAATTGATACTTGTTACCACTGGACACATCCCTGTAAACGACCTGGAGTTTTAGCGAGCTATTCATAGGAGGTGACATTTAGTATGGGGTCATAATAATACACCAAGACTTGGCCTGCGGCCTCAATAATTCACATTAAATTCTTGAGACCTCATCAGGAGGTTCGCATGGCAACAGGTCTGATGGCTCAGCCAGCACAACGCCGCGAACTCGAGCCGAGTTCAACGGGCCGCAAGAGTCGACGCGCGCCCGTGCCGTCCGCTAGAACTTGACCAGACCGTGCCAAGTGATGCTCGCGATTGACAGCAGCAGACAAACCTATGGGCCTGCCAACCTGGATAGTGCTAAGTTATCGGAGATCTAGGTTCTGTACGAAAAGTCTGAACGGGTAGAATTGGCGCCATGACAGGCTGGAGGCCCGCATGGCAAAGCGCTACGAACTCCCAGACGCCGCGGGAGTTGATCGCCGATCTGGTTTCCCCCGAACA
>NZ_CAJGBM010000054.1:0-1452 GCF_904426495.1 Pseudomonas sp. OF001
CTCGTCGTTATACACAAGTCCCGGTGAGCGCGTCACGGGCCTCAAAAGCGATGACAAAGTCCCGCAACCGCTGCAGCCCGGTCCACATTGCCTTGGGGCCCGGTGGCCCATCGTGCTTGCGCCCCAAATAGCCGCCCAGGCTGGCTATCAGCATCACGACCTCACCCAGCGAGGGGGGAGTCTGTGGCGGCATGCAACGCTTGGCCACCATGTAGGCGGCCCGCCACTCCCGAGCCTCGAACACCAGCTCGCAGCTCAGATCTGGACAGCTTCGCCCCAACATCAGGCTGTACAGCACACGCCATGTCACGACCAGGTAAAGCCCGATGCAGGGCAGTAGTCGCTCTTCGGTCTCCAGCTGCAGTCGATTGATCTGGCAACCATTCTTCAGAACGTGGAAGTAAACCTCGATACACCAGCGCACGGCATACCATTCGACGACTGTAACGGCTTGGGCCAGGCCTTCCACCGGCAGGCTTGTCAGCAGCAACCACTCCAACGGCTCGACGCCCTCCGGCGGGTGCTCCTCGCAAGCCAGGACGGCATTGATCATGACCTCAGGCAAGCGATGCCCGACGCGGGACGGTGGTTGCAGCGTGAGACTGGCAGAGCGCAGAGTGACCTGCGCCAGGCGGGCGGGACGTTTCGGGCGCGCCCGTACCTCAACCTCGACTTGCCCCAGGCTTGGCGTCGCCGCCACAGAGGCCCACAGCTTGTCGGCAGCACCGCCCAGCACGCGGCGATCCTGTGCTGCGCGCACAATCCATTGCGCCCGTGTCGTCGCAGCGACGTCTTCATACTCGACGAACCACTCGTACAGATCACCTTCGGCGTCGGCGAGATTGACGACCTGGCTTTGCGGGAGCTGCCCTTGTAGCGCACAACTGCTCTGGTAGCTGTCGATCCAGCGTCGACTTTCCTTCTCGTCCACTCCTTTTCCGCGCCGCTCCTTGCGTGGGCTTGGCTCATCACGCTGCCACCACTCGGCCGCCACCACGCCCAGACAAACCCGCTCCGGTGTGAATGCCACGGTCGGATGGAGTCGGCGGGGATGCTTCTGTCTCTCCTTGATGGTGCCCACTCCCTTGGGGCCCAGATTCACCCACTTGTCGAGCTCGGTCGTGTCCTGGGCTAACAGCACCACGGGGCAGCACTCCATGCGCTGCAAGGTGGCATCCCGATGGGGGGCCAAAACTGTTTCGAAAGTGGCCTTCTCGTTATCGAAGAAACGGTAGGCCGCCATCGTCTCCGCCCAGCTCCGGCAAGCGGTAGGAATGCTGTTGCGTGGATCTGCACCCAACTGCTCCAGCAGCTTGGCAGCACGCGCATTCAATCGCTCATCGCCCAGGTTTGCCGTGCGCATCTCTTCCTCAGCCCAGCTCGCGGATGACATCCCTGTACTCCCTCGGAAAACCTAAGATGGTGACTGAACTTGTGTATAACGACGAGCGC
>NZ_CAJGBM010000055.1:0-1393 GCF_904426495.1 Pseudomonas sp. OF001
CTCGGGAGAAAAGCGTTTTCGCAGCAGGTGGACGACCAGCTCGAACAGCTCGTTGCCGGGCACCAGCTTTTGCCGAGGCCGGCAGGACATGCGGCGTTCACGCATCGCTCGCTGGGCATGCTGGGTGATGTAGTCGCCCTGAGTACTGCGGTTACGGCGGATCTCGCGACTGATCGTCGAGGGGCTGCGGTTGAGCATTCGGGCAATGGCCCGCTGGCTCATGCCGCGCAGCAAACCGACCTGGATGTTGGAGCGCTCTTCAATGCTGAGTTCGTGGTAAGACATGGCAACACCGTACCGGAAAGGTCAGGTGTTGCACTCAGTTTTTGCCGCCGCCGGATGTTTCCTGCTTCATCTGGCAGAACTGCTCCGTAAGGTAATACGGAAACATGCAGGCTATAAGGCGTCGTGGCTCCGCAGTTTCGCTGGAAAAGAACAGCCTGATATACACCGTTTGGTGAGTCTAGGCTAGAAAGTGGTTCGTTTACGCATAGCGGATCGAGAAAGTAAACGAAGACGGCAACTGTCGCGACAAGAAGAGCGACCACAGCAGCAAGGGTCAGTGCCGCAAATTTCAAAGCGCTTGGAATGTGCACCTGGCTGCTCCGTGTGGCTAACGTGGAAGTGAGGGGCGACGGGCCGGCATCGCCGGCACGGCGTCCCAGCGGCGAAGCCGCGCCTCGACTGCAGGGTTAGACGTCTGCTTCATGGTGAGACGCCTCAAGGCAACGCATGAGCATGACCTCTATGCTTGAGTTTGCTCGCTTGCCGTAAGCAGGAATAGACCGAATTACCTCCAGCCAACGACGGAGAAATTTTTGATCCTTTTCCAAGAATTCTTTGCGCAAATTCCATTCTGCTTGGCAGGCCTTGTCTTCTGCTTTTAGTCGTTCGACTTCGCTCTGACACTGAGCGCAAAGGCTCGGCAACCACCAGACAAACCGTTTTTGAACTTCGTACGCCCGCTTTTGGGCTTCGGCGGTAAATACGCAACCAGCAAAGCATTTGAAACAGCGATAAGCAATGTTCTCGTACTCGGTTGCCTTTTCATCGTAGTGGCCGCCGGGGGATCTCTGGCTTGATCTCGACCACGCACTTCGATTGATTGCGGTTGACATGGCTAGGCTCGTGAGCAGACGTCTAACGTTGAAGCTAAAGGGCGCGCTTTAGCGCGTCCCATTTGAGTGCTGTAATGGACTCTCCCTGCACCACACTTACCCGCACCAGCGGTGTCGAGAATGGCGTTCGGAGGGTTTCAGCGATGTGCAAGCAGATTGCAGTGGATTTGGCCAAGTCCGTTTACCAGGTTGCCGAGAGCGTCCGTGCCGGGCAGGTGAGTCAGCGCAAGCGGCTGAATCGCGAGGCGTTTCGCCGATATATACAGGAGCAGGCC